>CALXON010000069.1 GCA_944389985.1 uncultured Spirochaetaceae bacterium
GAGGAAAGAGAAGATGAAGAACAGGATAATGTATTTGTCAGTCATGTCATCCTCCAGAAAGAAGATACTCCATGAAAGGAAAAGAAGGAAGACGGAAAAGAAAAGCTGGCGCATCGGATGACGGCCAGCCTGTACTGAGTTTATTAATGATCAGTCCTTTCCGTACTTCCTGTTGACGACGTAGATTCCGGCAGAGACGAGAAGGAGCGCAAGAAGCTTGTTCAGCTGCAGGGCCTGATCAACTTCCCCGAGGAATATAGCAGAAAGCAATACACCGAAAAGCGGTGTTAGGAAGTTGAATATGGTGACACGGCTCACAGGATTGTACTTCAGGAGTATTCCCCATACAGAGTATGCTACAGCCGAGATGAGAGCCATATACAGCAGGAGGATGTATGCCGAGAAGTTTCCCGGAATAGATATCCTTCCTCCGAGAACGAGTCCGACAATGATCATCAAAAGCCCTCCGACCATGAACTGATAGCCACTGAGCATTACGACACTGAATCTCTTTGAATACTTTTTTGAGAGGATTCCTGACACTGCAAGGCTTATTGCCGAGAGAAGCACGAGGAACTCACCGTTGAGTGCGAAATGGAATGAGACACCTCCTGAGAGCGACACATTCATCACGACAACTCCCAGAAGCCCCATCAGACATCCGATCACCTTAGGAAGCGTGAGCTTCTCATACCTGAAGAGCACACTGGCAAGGATAATCGAGAAGAATCCCGAAGTTCCGGAGAGTATCGTTCCTGTGACTCCCGTTGTATGCGCAAGTCCCACATAGAAACAGAAATACTGGATCATGGTCTGAGCGAGACTCAGCTTGAAGATAGACGGGAACGAGCCCTTCTCTGGTCTGATGAACGTTCCAGCCATTACTGACTGCACAAGAATCACGAGAATACCTGCGAGGAAGAATCTGATACCTGCGAAAAGTATTATCGAGATAGTATCTGAAGAAGCGATGCCGAACATCTCATACCCGATCTTGATTGCTGGAGTGGCACTTCCCCAGAGAAAGCAGCTGAGCATAGCAAGCAGGAATACGACAGGCAGGCTCGTAATCTTGTTCTTATCCATCTGAGACCTCTGAATTATCTGAACAAAATAAAAAGCCGGCATTACCGGCTGGATATGGAGGATACAAGGATTGAACTTGTGACATCTTGCTTGTAAGGCAAGCGCTCTCCCGCTGAGCTAATCCTCCGAACGACGCTACCATAGCATAGAAAGAACCTTGTTTCAAGTGGATGCTGGAAAAATTCAGACCTGTCCATCAGGAAAGGCCATCAGCATCACTTTCCTTCCGATCGTCGTGTTGTACAGTGATACGACCCTTCCGACACCGATGAAGGCAAGTATCGTTCCAAGTCCGACTCCGGGAATGGAATGCGTGAACACGAGTCCTATCAATATGGCGATGGAGACATTAATTCCATCGAAAAGATTCTTAGTGAATCCTACGGACCTGCCGATCAGTTCTGCAAGTGTTCGTACAATGCCGTCTCCTGGGTTTGGAACGAGTCTCATTGAGAGCGAGCCTGCGGCTCCCATGCCTGTCGCCGTTATCGCGGCAAGGAGGACAAGAAGACGTATAGCCATATTCTCAGCAGAGACATCGGGAATGATGATCTGGAACAGTGCCATGAATCTTGTGAAGACAAGACTCAGCGGTAGCTGCAGAAGATCCTTGACAACCTCAATGCGCTCCTTCTTCCGTATTGTCGTATGGACAATGACCTCAACGACCACAAAGAGTGAATAGAGAATGAATGTCGCATCGGCAAATGCGATACCCGTGACAGCAGATGCGCTGAATGCAACAGAGACTATAGGAGAGACTCCGAGTCCTGTCTGTACATTGAGAGTCAGTCCCAGTGCCAGCAGAACAAGTGAGAAAATGTATACAAAGATCCTTATGGCGGAAGACCTCATCTTCCCAGGAGGGCCTCAACCCTCTCCACGATGATTGATGCTATCTCCTCTGGATCCTTTGTGTCGGTATCGATGACTATGTCGGCAACAGTCTCAGGAGTCGTGTTGTCAATGCCGTAGATCTTCATGTATCTGGCACTGTCATTCATGTCGCGCCTGATGGTCTCCGAGTAGCGCTCATCGAATGTTCCGCCTTCCCTCTTCTGGATTCTTCTCGCCCTTGTCTCTGGAGTCGCAGTGAGATAGACCTTGAGATCGGCCTTCTCCAGCATCCAGATGGCAAGACGTGAGCCGAGGACGCAGTTCTTCTCAGCCATGGCCATCTCGACCTGACGTCTGTCCAGTTCCTTGTCGATATCATAGTCACGCTCTGCCATCTGACAGAACTCCCAGAAGTCGACACCGCGCTCCTTCGCCATCTGACGGAATGTGAAGTTTATCATAGGGTATCCGAGGCGCTCGGACACAAGTCTCGTCACAGTAGTATTGCCACAGCCGCTTCTTGATGATATTGCGATTCTCATTCTATGTTCCTCACCTGCTCCCTGATGTTCTCTATGTTGTCCTTCATGCTTACCACAAGCAGGTTGATCGCTGCAAGCTGGCTTTTGGATGCTATGGTGTTGCACTCCCTCTGCATCTCCTGACAGAGGAAATCCAGACGCTTTCCTGCAGGCTCTGAAGAAGCAAGAAGCTTCCTGTATTCAGCCATATGGACACCAAGCCTCTGAATCTCCTCATTGATCGAGTATCTGACGAGAATAGCCCCGAGCTCTGCCATGAAATCTGTGCTTCCGGCCTTCTCTCCTGTAAGCGCAAGATACTTCTCCTCAAGAAGCTTCCTGTAGTGCTCCCCAAGCTCGATGCTGTGCTTCTCGATCTCTGAAAGGGAGGATGCGAATTCGTTACCGAGTTTCTCGAGATCCCTTCTCGTTCCCTCTCCTTCCCTGTCCTTTGCCCCGGAAAGCATCTCAAGAGCGGCGGAAAGTGCTGACTCCACACCCTCTCTGTAGATGTCAGGGGTGGTGTTCCTGTCAGCTGTCACGATCCCGTCGATGCCCATGTAATCACTGACACCGGGCTTCTGGCAGCCTGTTGACTTCTCTATCTCTGAGAAGGCCTTCGCATAGGATTCCAGAAGACCATGATCGATGATGAGAGTGACATCAGAGCGGAGGACCTTCAGCTTCAGGGAGACCTCGATATGTCCCCTTGCAGCCATCTTCCTCACCTCCCCGTCGACATAGCTCTCAAACGGTGAGAGTGTCTGTGAGAGATTCTTCACGACATCAAGATAACGATTGTTGTAACTCTTTATATCACACTCAACTATATAGTCATCGGAGCGCCATACTCCATGACCGTAGCCTGTCATGCTTCTCATGCTTCACCTCCGTCAACGGCCCGGAGCTCAATTATGGACTGCTGGCTGAACCCCGCTCCGGCAAGAAGTTCCATGGCTTTCTCCCTGTCCCCGGCCATGAAGACCGCGGAAAGCTTTTTGGGTACCGGGGAGAAGACAATACGCTCAACCAGTTTCATGAACACGGAGAATTCCTTTATGTTCCTGTCTCCGAGAATCACGAGATACGGAGCCATTGAGAATGCTGAGCACCATTTCCTCGGTGACTCCAGGACTGCAGGAGACGGAATGAAGAAAACACCCTTCCCCGCATTCTCTCCGATGATGCTCTTCACATCATCCGGGGATGTCACCGGCTGGGCACTGCCCGCCGCATACAAAAATGAGGGCGTACCGAAATACTCCCTCATTGCATTACATGCACTCTTCTTTCTGAAGACTGGCATATCCGATTACTTGGAAAGCTTGGAATTGCATTCCTTGCAGATCTTCACCTTGTTGCCGTCGATCTCCTTCTCGTAAAGGCACTTGATGGCAGTCCTTCCACAGACTGGGCATGTTGCTCTGCCGTTGTTGAACTGATCACGGATACCGGTTCCTCTATGTGCTTTGGACATCTCATTCTCCTTAATTAGAACTTTCTCAGAGAATATACCGCAGGAAACAGTCTCTGGTCAACAGATCAGACAGTTCCATCGCTACTGGGTTCTTTTGTCTCCGCATCATGGAATGAAGCATCCTGTGCCTCACTTCTAGCTTTCTGAGCCTCGACCCTCTCTGCTTTCTTCTCTTTCTCCTCAAGTTCCCTGTCATGAGGCTTATAAACCTGAAGTATCACGAAGACAGCCATGCAGAGAAGACCTGCGTCAAAGATTATCCTTCCGAACTCAGTATATGGGATACCGGCTCCGGCGGGACCGGACCATACAGCCCTGTATGAATAGGAGAAGTGACCTCCTCCATATGTGTACACACTGCTGTGCGGTACGCTGAGGTAGACACCGTATATGACAAGGCCAGCGCCCAGAACAAGCAGGATTATTGAAATGACCAGCATTATGACTGAACTCTTTCTCATGTTTTCCTCCGACAATCAGAAAGATAGCATTCTTATGAATCCAGGTGTGGATGTTCAGACAATCTGCACATAACTACACACTTCTGACATCAGCGCCGTACGGCATGGATTGAGACCACATCCTCAAGATCGGCAGTCCTGTCCTTCTCCACAGCCCTTATGTCGAAACCGATCATCGAAAGAGCCTTCATCACATCATCAGGCATATAGCGTTTGAAATAGACCTTCTCCTCCATTGAATACCAGGAATCGGAAAGCTTCTTTCCTGACAGGATGTACTTTCCGGTAGATGGAAATGAGATGTACAGGTTTCCTCCGCTGACAAGGGAATCATGAAGGTTGAAAAGATAGGGAGTGAGCTCCCTTGTGTCCAGGCTCTGTATATAGAGGACCGAGACAGCTATGTCATACCCTTCCTTCATGTACTCCGCGGGACTGCAGCTGAATACATTGAGGGATGGCTCTTCGGAAGCGGCCTCCTCAAGATGTTCCGCACTGTCCGCGACAGCATCGATGACAGCATCGGGGTACAGTCTGCGATAGAGAGGTGCGAGGAATGCAGACGCCGCTCCTGAAAGGAGTATGCGGTCAGCTCTCTCCTTCATGCATGGCAGTTCTGCCGCATACCTGAAAAGCTCTGCATTGTCCATCATCCACATACCGAGGGAATCTTTCATGTCATTCTCCTTCAGAGAGGGCGCTGACAGCGACCTTCATTATCGTAGATGCGATACGGCGTATGGACTCATCCTCAAGGAAGGATACTCCCTCCATGTCCAGACCGGCAGCCCAGTTGATCGAATAGGCCACTGCGGCATTGGGGATTTCTGCTTCCTTCAGGAGCTCTGTCTCTGTAGCGAGAGTCATTCCCACGATATCAGCACCCATCCTTCTGTATGCCTCTATCTCGGCAGCCGTCTCAAGCCTTGGCCCCTGGGTTGTCACATACACAGGCTCATACCCTACAGGG
>CALXON010000070.1 GCA_944389985.1 uncultured Spirochaetaceae bacterium
CTTGTGAACGAGATACGGGAGAAGACCGGCATAGAGATCGAGAGAGTCGATCTCGGAGGCGGGGTCGGTATTCCGTACAGACCGGAAGATGATGCGATCAGCTTTGACCATCTCGGATCAGAGATACATAAGCTTTACAACAGCATGATCCACCATAAGCTCGCTGTCTCATTCGAGATGGGCAGAGCGATAACAGGCCCGTACGGATGGCTTGTGTCCAGAGTCAGGCATGTCACACATAAATATAAGGATTATGTGGGACTTGATGCGACAATGGCGGATCTCATGCGTCCGGCCATCTACGGTGCATATCATCATATAACTGTCGTGGGGAAGGAGAACCTGAACCATGATCACAAGTATGATGTAACGGGCTCGCTTTGTGAGAACAATGACAAGTTTGCTGTTGACAGGATGCTTCCCGAGATTGAGCGTGATGACCTTCTCATCATCCATGATACAGGAGCCCACGGCCATTCAATGGGATTCAATTATAATGGAAAGCTCCGTCATGCCGAGTATCTCATACAGCCCGACAATACCATCAGATGTATCAGGAGATCTGAGACAATCGAGGACTATCTCAGAACCCAGCTTGAAAATTGAAAACCTCCTGACAGGTGCCAGGAGGTTATGGGTGCTTGAGCGGTTGGCTCTTACATTACCGTTCCGTCAGGGATGATGGCGTTCTTGTTGATTACAATGATGCCATCATGTACTGAGTACATCTCGAAATCTCCTTCCGGACGAGGAATGTTATCGATTCCGATGCGGCAGTTGGATCCGATTCTGGCGTTCTGATCGATGATCGCACGCTTGATGATCGTAGCTTTGCCGATACCGATGTTAGGAATTCCATTCTTGGCGTTCTGGGCTTTCTCCTCTTCTGTCTCATAGAAGGTTGCACCCATGCAGTAGACACCATCAAGAGATGCTCCTGCCTCTATGAATGTTCTGACACCGATGATGGAGTTCACGATATATGCGTTCGTGATGATTGATCCCTCAGAGGTGAGCGAGCATGAGATGTTGCAGAAGTTTGCCTTTGTAGCTGGAAGATGGCGGCGGTGTGTGTAGATCGGCATTTCCTCGTCATAGAAGTTGAATGCAGGCTTCTCGGATGCGAGGTTGAGGTTCGTCTCATAGAATGCCTTGATCGTTCCGATATCTTCCCAGAAGTCATTGAAGAGGTAAGCTCCGACTCTTCTTGTCTTGATGATATCAGGGATGATCTCCTTTCCGAAGTCCGTCTTGTCGTTGTTGAGGGCCTCTTCCATCGTCTTCGCATTGAAGATGTAAATACCCATTGATGCGAGGTACTCATTCTCATGAGTTCTTGCAAGTCCGAGCTGTGACTTCAGACACTTCTCGGGGACCTTGTAGTCGGAGATGTCCATGTCAGGAGCCGGCTTCTCATAGAACTTTGTGATGATTCCGTCATCATCGGTTCCGATGATTCCAAGTCCTGTAGCATGCTCACGGGTGATGGGCTTAGCCGCGATTGTGAGCTCCGCACCGGATGAGATATGCCTGTCGAGCATGTTCTGGAAGTCCATTCTGTAGAGCTGGTCACCTGAGAGGATCACATAGTAGTCAGCCTGCTGGTCATGGAAGTGTACAAGGTTCTTCCTTACAGCATCTGCTGTTCCCTGATACCAGCTTTCACTGGTGGGGGTCTGCTCTGCGGCAAGAATTTCTACGAATCCGCCGGAGAACTGGTCGAACTGATATGTGTTCGTTATATGGTTATGAAGTGATGCAGTGTTGAACTGCGTCAGGACGTAGATCTGCTTGATTCCGCTGTTTATACAGTTGGAGATAGGGATGTCAACAAGCCTGTACTTTCCTGCAAATGGTACAGCGGGCTTTGCTCTTCCCATCGTGAGGGGATACAGCCTTGTGCCGCGGCCTCCACCGAGTACAATAGCGATCACCTTTTTCTTTTTCTTACTTGGCATTTATTCAAATCCTCCTCGTTAGGTCTATTCTATATTAACTTATCATATTCCGATAGAGTTCAAGATATTCCTCTGCCGATCTTGTCCATGAAAGATCCGCAGACATCGCATTCCTTATGGCTTTCGCAAGAGCCTCCTTGTCATCGTAGAAAGCCACAGCTCTCTGTATCCGCCTGAGAATGTTGTCGGTGGAAAGCTCATTGATCAGAAAACCGTTGCCCTCTTTCGGGTTTTCATCGATATCGATGATAGTATCTGCCAGGCCTCCTGTACGGTGAGCGACCGGAAGCGTTCCATAGTGTAGGGAGTACATCTGATTCAGTCCGCATGGCTCATAGCGGGATGGCATCAGGAAGAAGTCCGCAGCACCCTCTGTCTCATGAGCCGCCTTGTTGCTGAATGCGATCCTCACAGAAAGATTCGGATACCTTGAGTCGAGATCCATGAGCTTTTCCTCATAGTGCTTGTCTCCGGTTCCTATAATGATCATCTGAAGCCGCTGGGCAAGAATCTCCTCGAGAAGGGGGGAGTTGCCTCCAAGAAGTTCAGCATATCCCTTCTGATCCGCGATTCTGGAGATCATAGCAAAAAGCGGAATTGAATCATCCTGATCAAATCCGTGCTCTCTCTGGATTCTTCTCTTCAGGGCTTTCTTTCCTTCCAGATTGCTCTTTGAGAAATGTTCCTCGAATGATCTATCATGAGCTGAATTCCATTCATGGTAATCCATTCCGTTCAGTATGCCCTCAAGATCCTCGCTTCTTGATCTGAGAATTCCATCGAGAGAGCATCCGAATCTCTCTGTCTGTATCTCCTTCGCGTATGTCGGTGAGACGGTCGTGATCTTGTCAGCTGTCAGAAGTGCTCCCTTGAGCATGTTCACACGCTCTGATCCGGAAGGTCCCGAGAGAAAATCACTGTCGAGCCTGTCTCCTGCGAGAACCGCATCGTAGCGGGAGAAATCTCCCTGATACGCAAGGTTGTGTATCGTGAAGACTGTCTTTGCCTTTATTCTCTCAGCTTCGGCATAATGCGGTACAAGCCCCGCTGTCCAGTCATGACAGTGGATCACGTCAGGTGTCCAGCCGACAGCTTTGAGGTAGAGCACTGATGCTTTCGCAAAGAGCGCGAAACGTGGATAGTTGTCAGAGTAGGGCGTGAATGATGTATCTCCGTATATTCCTTTCCTTTCAGTGAAATACGGGTGGACAAGTCCTACATATTCAACACCATCGACATGTCTGGAAACAGTTGATACCTCCTCTTCCTTGTCCAGCATCGGAACCGTGAAGGTTGAGGATTTCCGGAATCCTTTCCTGTCTATGAATGAGTACATGGGCATGAATACCCTCACCTCTGCTTTGCTTTCAGCAAGAGCGGGGGATAGAGCTCCTACAACATCCGCCAGTCCCCCTGATTTTGAGAAAGGGACCGTTTCGCTTGTGACCATCAGGATATTCATAACTAAAGATTATCCGCCGCAAAACAGCTGAAAGCAAGGAAAAATAGCAGAGGAAATGTCAAAAAAAGCCGGTATGGTAATGAAACTCATACCGGTTATGATGGTTCAGAGATTCTGAATATACTCATCAGCTGCATGGGCAGCTGCGGCTCCGTCTCCGGCTGCTGTGACGACCTGACGGAATGGGGTGGTGCGTACATCACCTGCTGCGAAGAGGCCTGGAACTGATGTCTCCATCTTGCCGTCTGTGATGACGAAACCATGATCAAGTTCAGCAACACCTTCCAGAAGCTCACTGTTAGGAATGATGCCTACGAAGATGAAGACAGCATCAGCCTGAAGTACTGTACCGTCTGACAGCACAGCTTCCTTCACGAGCTTTCCGTCTCCACGGATCTCAGTGAGATTTTTCCCGAGCTGGAGTTTGATGTTGTCTTTGGCAAAGACTCTGTCCTGAAGAGCCTTCTGCCCCCTGAACTCTGTTCTCCTGTGGACTATTGTGACTGTGCGTCCGAGCTTTGAGAGGTAGAGCGCATCTGTGAGAGCCGTGTCTCCACCACCTACGACTATGATGTCCTTCCCACGGAAGAACGGACCGTCACAGGTTGCGCAGTAGCTTACGCCCTTTCCCTGATACTCCTCTTCACCTGTACATCCGAGATGCCTGTGCCTGGCTCCTGCTGCGAAGATGACAGCCTTTGATCTTATCTCTCCATCACTTGTCTCTGTGATGAAACTTCCATTCTCTTTCTTAATTGATTTGGCCTCGGAGAAAGCAATCTCCGCACCGAATGACGTCGCCTGTTTCTCAAACGCTTCTGCAAGTGCGTATCCTGATGTGGAAGCCTGTCCCGGATAGTTCTCGATCTCATCGATAAAGAGCAGCTGTCCGCCCGGTCCGAGCGAGTCCACAGCTATTGTCCTGTATCCGGCTCTTGCCGCATACGATGCCGCACAGAGCCCTGCAGGTCCGCATCCGATGACAAGAATATCGTAATCAGCCATTGTTTCTCTCCTTCATCCTCTTCTCAAGCGCTTCCTCCGCATCGGAGCGTCTGATGTATACCGGACCTTCCCCGATATCATCACCACCATCTTTCATGTACTTCTCAAGTGCGAGTTTGATGAGTGACCTTGATAGATTCCTTGGTGTTCCGCTGTCGACGATGAAAGGGAATGAACTGTCGATGAGGGTGATCTTCTCTGCAAATAGAAGGGCATCAGGGCCGGTTATGAGAAGAGGAACAGAGGTTCCTGAAAGTTCATTCAGCACATCCTCCGGATTTCCGTCCCTGTCCTTTATGACAGTCCTTTCTCCGTCCCTGACAGACAGATAGAACTTCTTCTTCCTCGCATCTATGGCAGAGAGTACCGGTCCGGGATAGTCCCTGACCGTATCGTATATGACATCGAGTGTCGGTATCGAGACAAGAGGAATTGAAAGTGCAGAGGCTATGCCTTTCATTGAAGCCATTGCAATTCTCAGTCCTGTGAATGATCCCGGCCCCTTTGTCACTGCAAGAAGCTCAAGATCCTTCATCCCGATCTTCGCATTCGCAAGAAGCTCCTCGATCACGGTGAGAAGATTCTCAGAAGGGGAGAAGCAACCTGAGAGAAGTCTCTCCTCATAGCTTGTCTCCGTCTTGAGCGCGACAGATGCGACCTCTGATGATGTATCTGCAGCAAGTATGTTCATTTTATCTGCCTTCTATCCTTATGACCCTTGAAAGATCATCGTTTATGTCTATCTCAACAAAGATCGTTGTGTCCGGAAGCATATCATCGATCTTCTCTGACCATTCAATGAGAGTGACTCCGTCAGGGTACAGGAACTCCTCTCCGCCCATCGACTCAAACTCATCGTCACCTGAGAGTCTGTAGAGATCGAGATGGAACATCGGGATTTTCCCCTCATCATATTCCTGGACGATCGTGAAGGTAGGGGAGACAATAGCCTCATTTATTGAGAGGGCTTTTGCTATTCCCTTCGCAAGCACTGTCTTCCCGGCCCCGAGAGACCCGCGGAGGGAGATCACATCTCCCTTCCTGAGCTTCATTCCAAGCTCGTATCCGATTCTCTCGGTCTCCTCGGCGCTTCTCGATGTGTACTCAGTCGTGGTCATGGCAGCAGCACTCCCCGTCGTGATGGTGATGATGGTGATGGTGCTCCGCATCAGATGCTATCTCCTGAAGCTCTGCCTGATACCCGTCATCCTCATCGTTATGCACGATCTCTTCATGGATCATTTCCCCGATCTTCTCTCCGGAGACTTTCTCGTACTCCTCGATCAGTGAGCTTATGATCTTGTCATCACCTGAGAGATACCTTGCCTTCTCAAGATACTCCCTTGCCTCATCGAGCTGGTTGTCCCTCAGATAGAGATAGGCGAGATTGGAAAGCACCGTGAGATTCTCCGGATCAAGATCCGCGGCACTCTCAAGGTATGTCTTCGCAAGTTCCCTGTTCCCTTCCTCAAGCTCACAGATTGAAAGCTCATTGTATACATCAGCTGAGCTCTCTCCGAGCTTTATGCACTCGAGAAGATCCTTCTTCGCCTCTCCGTACTTCCCGGCCTTTCTCAGAGCCCATGCCCGGAGGAAGTAACCGTTCCATACTTTGGGATTCTTGCTGATGAATGAGGTCGTGGCCTCTATGGCCTTCTCCTCATTGTCCATCATGATCGCATCGTATGCGGCCTTGATCTCCTCGTCATTCTCGATCTGCACGGAGATGCGCTTCAGAAGATCCTTCATCTCCTGCTTCTTGTCACCTTCCTCAGCAACGGCAAGGTAGCGTTCAAGGTAGTCCTTCGCTTCCTCGAGATTACCCATGTAAGCTTCGAATGATGCAAGCTCGGAGAGTATCTGGTCATTCTCTCCGAATCTTCTAAGACCGTCCTGCAGGGTATGACGTGTGGCAAGAAGACTTTCTGTCTCCTTTTTGTCATCCTTCCTGTCCCTTGCATCGACAGCCATGTATGAGTAGAGAGTCGCGAGGTTGATGCAGGATGCGCTCTGGGGAAGGATATGATAGACAGCAAGGAAGAGCTCTTCCGCGAAGTCATAGTCCTTCTGCTGCTCCTTGGCGATCGCCGCCTGGTTGAGTTTCTCCGGCAGTGAAGGATCAGCAGCAAGCACGAATGAGCGGAAGTACTGGAAATCAGGGTGGTTCTCCTCGTATGCGATCACTGTGAGCATTCCAGATATGATCGCCTCGAGCGAGATATCCTCTTTCCTGAGTGATGAAGCTCCCTGAGGAAGCTGTACCGGAATCTTCTTGTCCGGATCGATGCTGAATCCTTCACCCTTGATGGTGTCAGGAATTCTGATGTAACGGATTGTTCTGAGCTTTTCTTCTTTCATAATAAATCCCTATAGCGACGGCGGCTGTGGCTCTTGAACTAGGTTCAAGGGGGGATCTTTGTGTGTCCGCTTTCTGTTCCGTAGGGAGCAATGCCGCAAGACTATACCGGACCCCATATAATAATGTTTGCTCCAAGAGGCTTCAGATGTGCCGTCCTATAGGTAAGCTCATCTTAACATAGTTCCCACGCCCATGGAAGATGGAGAGTTAATGGCACTTCAATCGGTTGACACCTTTCTTCGATGATGGGATATTATTATGTGTAAGGCACCGCCGATGAGTGGTAGCCTCAACCTATTAAGTACGACTAAGCCGTCCTATCTGGGTAAAGCAGGGCGGCTTATCTTATGACTGCTATTACAAGCCCGATGATCGCGATGACGACCATCAGCAATTCATAATCACTCACTCGACATCACCTCCTTCTTCATCTTTACAGAGAATCGAGAGGCAACGCCTCCCGATATCCGATAGACGATACGAGAGGCTACCACCCACCATACATGGCAGTGCCGGTTAAGAGTCTAGTGAATATGAATGTTGTTGACAATACAGGCTCTGTCGGAAAAATTGACCAGCTCACTGTTTGCTATTACCCTTATTCCATGGATAACTTTCTGATAGGACTTGCATGCGGCATTGCCGTTGCCATAATAACCGCCATCTATTTCGGAGCGAAACTCTCCTCATTGAGGAAGGAGAAGAAGGCGGAGGTCGAGAAATACAAGAACATGCTTTCAGAGCGTATGGAGCTTGAATCTGCAGGACTGAACAAGATCAAGGCTGAGAATGAGGAGCTGAAGAAGACCAACGAGAATCTCCGTGTCTCACTTCTTGCCATGCGTGAGAAGCCTGGCAGGAAGGAGCTTGAGAGGCTTCAGGTCATGCAGACAGCTGCAGACAGGCTTGTGCTGAACAGCCCCGGTTTCGCTCCTGTCTGGCAGGCAGCGCTTAAGGACAGCGAGGAGGAGTTCAGGAAGATGTACTCAGGTCTTGTACCGTTCCTGAAGCGCCATGTGCCTTTGAAAACATCTGATGCACAGCTTATCGAGGATGACATCACCGAATAGGCTCCAATATGCCATTGCCTGTGATGCGCGATTTAGTGCTGTATCTGTACTCTGTGATATGCCGCGCTGATCTGAATGTGTGTCCGAGACTTATGTAACCTGTAGCTTTGGCTACATTCTTCATCTGGTCAGGAAGGAATATGTACGGGACAAGGGAAGGCTTTGTCAGAAGTGAATTACCTTCCTTTCCGGAAGAGTGGGTCAGGAAACTGACAGCGAAGAGCGCGGCTTCCGCATTTATTCCTATTTTAAGCGTCGTGTTCCTCTGCAGATCGAAGCGGAATCCCATATCGAAAGAGACTCCTGCCTCGATGTCGAAATAGGCTACCGCAGACATCTCTATGCCCTGTCTGTTGGCATAGTTCAGCTTTCCGGACAATCCCATTCCCATATACCACTGCAATGAGTCTGTCAGCTGGCTTCTGAGAGCAGGCCCGAGTGCCATTGAGAACATGAACGACGTCTCAAGTTTCTCCTTTATCTTCTCAGGATCCGCATTCTGATCCGGAATGCTCATGATGCGTTCCTCTCCGATCCTGTCCAGCAGCATCTCGATGCTGTATATCGGAGCCTGTATTCCTGCTCTCATATATATGCCTGAGGCCGTAGGCCCAATGAATCCGTATCCTGTATAGTCAATGCCTACTTTCTTGCTGTCCATGACCATAAGGGAATCGGTTATCGTTCTGGAGAAAGTGAAATCATAGCCGGGAAACACCGCTGCGGAAAGCGGCAGGAGCATAAGAAGTACAGATATGGACAGACAGAGCTTCCTCATGCGGTTTCCTGAATTCATTGTAACATTTCTGGAATGGGTGGCAGAGAAAGCAGATTACTGTCTTTAGTCGGGACGAATGGACTCGAACCATCGATATCCTGCTCCCAAAGCAGGCGCCATAGCCGCTAGGCGACGTCCCGAACAACGAAGTGGAGTATAGGGTAAAAGCGGAGAACACGTCAATAGCATTCTGAAACTTGCATCCGTGCATCTCCGGCGTTAGACTTTTTCCATGCTGAAGGTTCTTATTATAGGCGGTACAGGAAACATCAGTTCATCCGTAAGCCGTCTGGCCGTTGAGAAAGGCTGTTCCCTCACGATTCTGAACAGGGGAAACAGGGAGAAGATAGAAGGTGCGGAGCATCTCACCGCCGATGTCACCGATGAGAAATCCATCAGGAAGGCCATCGCAGGAAGGTCATGGGATGTGGTCGCGGACTTCATAGCATTCAATGCGGATGATGCTGCGAGGGATATCTCGGTATTCTCAGGACGTACGGGACAGTTCATGTTCATCAGCAGCGCTTCGTGCTACGCAAAACCTGTGACATCGTATCCGATAACAGAGTCCGTTCCGCTCAATAATCCCTATTCTGATTACGCGAAGAACAAGATCGCCGCGGAAAGGACATTCATGAGGGCTTTTGAGGAGGATGGTTTTCCTGTAACGATAGTGAGGCCGTCTCACACATATGCGACCCGGTTTCCGTTTCCTGTCGGCAACGGAGGTGAGTATACGATCGTGGACAGGATCAGACGCGGTCTTCCAATCATCAGCCCTGGAGACGGAACCTCTCTCTGGACAGTAACCCACAGCGATGATTTCGCAAAAGGCTTCACAGGACTTTTTGCCCTCACCAAGGCTATCGGTAATGCTTACCACATAACATCTGACGAGGTCCTGACCTGGGATATGATCTTTCAGGAAGTTGGTAAGGCTGTAGGCATGGAGCCTGAGATAATCCACGCACCTTCCGATGTGATTGCGAAAGAGGATCCGTCTGCCGTAGCAGGTCTCATAGGAGACAAGCAGTGGAGCCTCATATTCGACAACTCGAAGATAAAGAACGCCGTTCCCGGCTATGTGGCGACAATACCTTTCTCGATTGGAATAAGAAGGACGATCTCCTGGTTTGAGGAGAAATCTGAGAGGATGATCATAAACCCTGCAACCAATGCGGTCATTGATGGTGTGATAAAAAGGATGGAAAGAGCATGGAATTAGGACTTGAAGGAAAGCGTGTCGTCATCACAGGCGGTACAAGAGGCATAGGACTTGCAACAGCCAGGGCATTTCTTGAAGAGGGCGCATCGGTCGTGATCGGAGCGAGGAACAAGGCTGAGCTCGATTCTGTCGTGAAGGATCTCTCATCTCTGGGAACGATCATTCCATTCCAGTTCGATGCTCTTGATACTGACAGCTTCTACAGCCTCGCCGACTTTGCTGCGGAGAAGCTCGGTGGCATAGACGCATGGGTCAACAATGTTGGAGCAAGTCATCCCAAGTCGAACGGGGATGAATATACTGCCGATGATGTGAGATGGACCGAGGCGATGTGCTTCGAGAGCGCCGTGCATGGCACTCAGGCCGCAGTCCGTCACATGAAGGAAAATGGCGGTGCCATAGTCAACATCAGCTCACTTGCGGCAAGGGTCGGAACTGCGGGCAGAAGCACTATATATGGCCCATTGAAGGCTGCGGTCAGGCTCCTGGCCTCTAATCAGGCAGCCGAATACGCCGTATACGGAATACGCGTCAACTGCGTGATGCCCGGTTTCACGATGACGGAGACCGTCGCAAGGAACGTCAGTGATGCTGATAAATCCCTCGTCGGAGAGAGAACCCTCATAAGACGCATGGCAAGACCTGAGGAGATCGCGTATCCGATAGTCTTCCTGTGCTCAGACAAGGCAAGCTACATAACAGGCACGACACTTGAGGTCTCCGGTGGACGTGATGTCGTCCTGAATCCCATGTACTCATACGAGAAGGAAGGAAAGCTCTGATATTTCCTTCCCTGAGTATCCTCCCGTCAGTAAACACGGGAGGTCTTTCTCTCTGGGAAAATACGGAAGTCAGGGTATAACAAACATTTAACATATTCTTCTCGTAATTTTTCTTGCAATGTCCCGATCTTCATGTATCATAGGTATGTAATCGATTACAACAGAAATGCAATCGATTACAAAAG
>CALXON010000071.1 GCA_944389985.1 uncultured Spirochaetaceae bacterium
TCAATGCGACAAAGCAGGAGCGCAAGAAGTTCCAGCTTGCGGTCATAAGACAGCGCAAGGAGGACAAGTGGGCCCAGATCATCAAGGCAGTCTGTCAGGCTGTGATCTCAGCAGAGCTTCCTCTCACCGGCTTTGACATGACATTCAAGGGGCAGAGCGCATCTGCCGACAATCCATCTCTCACCGCAGCACTTGTATCCGGACTGATATACGCCATGGATAAGGTATTCGGATTCAACATGAATGCCGACCAGCTTGTCCGTCTTGCTTTCGGCACGAACAGATACTCAGAGATCTATAAGCTGAGACTCCGTGATCTTGTGACGATCTTCACCGCTGTCCCGGGGAAGATACTCTTCGCAGATCTTGAAAGCTATGATTTCGAGATGATCGACTATCCGTTCGTGAAGGGAAGCGGTACAGGATCATTCTTCATTGACTGCAGGCTACCCGAGGGAGAGCTCTCCGAGGAGGTGGAATACTTCAGGGAGAACTGCAGTGAGGCATCGAGAAGGATGAAGGATGTCCTTCCCAGAGGGGATAAGCTCCGTGCTCTCTCCGAGCGTGGCATAAGGCATCTTCATCTTCCGCTTCCTGAGGAGCTGAAGAGGACGATCTCATTCGTTGTCGAGGATTCCGCATTCGCATCGAAGTCCATCGATTCGATAAAGAGCGGCAATGCGACGGCTCTGGGCAAGATCTTCACAGCGGAGCAGAGGAACATCTCTGAACTTGCGGAGCTCACCTCTCCCGAGGTTGACTGGCTTGTAAGGCGTGGAGCTGAGACTCAGGGGGTGAGAGGCATCACCGAGATATCATTGGGGATATCCGGCACACTGATCGCTCTTATCGATGACGGGGCGGAGGAAGCGTACAGGAAGCAGCTCGAGGAGTATGAGCGCATATTCGGTTTCCATCCTGTGATGAGGGAATTCGTCCCGTCTGGAAGCATCAAGGTCTTGTCGAAGGATGAATATACTACTCTCTAATGATGACGGCTATTCTGCCGATGGAATCTGCATTCTTGAGCAGGTGCTCCTTGAAGGCGGACATCATATTGCGGTCGCGGCTCCTGACGGGGAGCAGAGCGGAAGATCCCATGCCATAACGACATCCCGCCATGTGAAGGCCACTGAGTATTCTCCTGAGCATTTCCATTTCTCAGGAACACCTGCAGACTGCATCATATACAGCCATCGCTGCTCACTCTTTCCGGAGCTTCCGTCTCTCGTGATCTCCGGCATAAACCACGGGTACAATCTCTCGGGTGACATAATCTATTCCGGAACCTGTGCGGCAGCAAGGCAGGCCGCGCTCTATGGAGTTAAGGCGATAGCGGTCTCTGCCGAGAGTGGAGAATTCAGGCTTCTGGAGAAGGCTGCTCTCTTTGTCAGGGACAACCTTCCTATTTTCATGGATGCCATCCCATCATACTCGTTCATGAACATAAACATTCCGGCATCCTTCAGCGGAAACTGGGAGAGAGCCTCCGTGGGATTCAGCTCCTATGAGGATGATATCGTGATCGTCTCGGAAAACGGTAATGAGAAGATACTCTCCATCTCCGGCTGTGAGATATCAAGAGGGGGAGGCGAGGGAGTGTATCCTGCGGACTCTGAGGTGTGTTCAAGAGGGAACGCATCCGTATCTGTCATCAGGTGCTTTCCCTCGATAGACACCGAAGGAATGGAGAATCTCTTCTGATGTGGGATGATATCTGCAGGAGATGCGCTCTCTGCTGTTATGAGCGGACTGTGACAGAGGATGCGGTGATCATAGACCTCACATCTCCATGCCGCTATCTTGATACGGAGACAAAGCTCTGCACTGTCTATGATGAGAGACTGAAAAAGAATGGCAGATGCAACAGACTCACACCATTCCATGCGATGTTCTCATCAGCTCTTCCCCCAGCCTGTGCGTATGTATCATGGGCTGAACATCATGGTATACGCTTCAGAAAGGGGAAGGAGATGATACTTGAGGATTAATTCCAGGGCCAGCTGTCATTGAGCGAGAATCTCGCTGAAAGCTCATCTATGACTTTCTGCAGTGATGGAGGAACCGGACAGCCGTATTTCATCCTGTATCCTCTTGCTTCCCACTCAGGTTCACCTGCTGTGTATATTCTCTCCTCTCCAGGGGCCTTGCGGCTCTCCCTGAGCTCTTCGAGTATTCTGGAGGCCATCTTCCTGAAGAGATTTCTGCCGAGGAAGAACTCCGGATCTATGGCTATGAAGAAATGTCCCAGATGGTATGGCTTCAGATTGCCGTTCTCATCCTTGTCAGTAAGATCTTTCAGGAACTTCCCGTCCTGCAGTGCTGCCGAGAGTATCTCCACGACGGTGGCATAGCCATATCCTTTGTAGCCGGCTCCGTCCGTTCCTATCCCTCCCAGAGGAGCGAGGGCCGCTTTTCCGAGAGTGAGGTCTTTTAGAATTCCTTCTGTATCGGTTCTTGTGTTTCCGCTCTCATCTATGACCCACCCAGGTGGTATGTCCTTTCCGGCTCTGCCGTACACCTCTATCTTTCCTCTCTGGGATACCGATGTCGCGGCGTCGATTATGAACGGGAACGGATCGTCTGTAGGGATTCCTATTGTCAGAGGATTCGTTCCCAGCATGTTCTCCGTACCGAATGTAGGGGCGATGGAAGGGCGGGCATTGGTGCCTGTGATTCCGATCATCCCCTTGTCTGTCGCCATCGAGGCATAGTAACCGGCGATACCGTAGTGGCTGCTGTTCCTCACGACAGACATTCCCATGCCGTACTCTGCAGCTTTCCTGACCGCTGTCTCCATTGCCCTGTATGCGGCAACATGGCCCATTCCGTCATGGGCATCGATGACACATGCGGTCTTTTCATCCCTGATGATCTCAAGCTCCGTGACAGGATTGAGTATGCCTTTGTCTATCCTGTCGATGTATATGGGCTTCAGCCGTCCGATTCCATGGCTGTCTATGCCTCTCTTGTCCGATTCTATGAGGACATCAGAGATGATGGATGCATCATTTTCCGGAACGCCGGATGCGACAAGACAGGCCTTCATGAAATTCTCGAGCTTGTCGAACGAGACGAATGCCGAGTCTCTGTACTTTTCAAGGAATTCCTTCTCTGTCATGGCTCCTCCTCAATATATTTCGTATCCGAGCGGTGGTGGTGTCAGCTGATCCCAGCTGTATCCCGGGAATCTCCATGCTATTCCGATGTAACCGGTACCTGCAAAGAGGAAGTTACGGTTGCGGTCCAGATCATCAAACACAAGGAACTGAGGGTAGAGCGTGGTTCCGACTGTCACACCTATCTGAGGGTATGAGCCATCGAAGTAGTATGTGAATGACGCATCGACTCCGACTCCGAATCCGAATGCCTCCTCCCAGGGACCCTCAAGTATGACGGAAGGCCCGACAGTGATGTTCAGCGTCATGTTCTCTGCCGGTCTTATCTCGAATCCGGGGCCTGCTATGAATCCGACAAAGAATCCCAGATAGTTGTCTGCGAAGTCGAATGCGACATCCTCATGGGTGCCAAGTCCGATTCCGAAATATCTTGAGAGATCACCGAGATACTGATAGGTGGAATTGAATCCTGCGATACCGGCTCCTCTTGTCGAGTAGCCTCCTGCGAAGCCCAGTGTGCCGAACTCTGTCGCTGCAGAGAGTGGCAGCATGATGCAGATTGTGAGTATGATGACAGCAGTTATCTTCTTCATTGTTCTTCCTCGTTCACAGTATACAACAGGAAAATGCATAAGGGGTTACGTTGTCATGGTGCGGATATACGGAAGGAGCTTTCATTGAAATGGTGAAATATGACAGTGTGTGTTCATTATTGATGCTGAATCATTATCTTTCTGTTAAAATGATAGCATGTTTGAGAACGTTAAGGCTCTGTCGTACCGCAACAACGTGGAGATAAACCATGTGGATGATCCGTATTATATCGAGATCAGTGCGACATCCCGTGTGAAGACCTCAAGCATGGAGTTCCAGCATTTCCATAATCATTACGAGATATACTGCCTGCTCGACGGTTCTGCAGGTGTCATCATCGAAGGTCAGTACTACATAATCTATGAAGGTGATATCGTCGTGGAGAGGCCCGGAAGACTTCATAAGGGACTCTATTTCGAAGAGGAGTCTGTCAGGAGAATACTCCTTTCTGTGAGTCTGCCTAAGTCTCTGCTTCTCTCTCCTGAGGTCGAGAGGAATCTTCTCTCTCCGTTCAATGCGGAGGTGCCGATCTTCAGATTCAGAAGGGAGAAGAGCGAGAAACTCATCTCATTGCTTGTGGAGTGCCTGCAGGAGAGGGACAACGTAGGTAAGGCCAGTGTCTCCGAGTTCTATCTGCAGGGAAAGGTCATGGAGTTTCTGTACATGTTCTCCAAAGCCATCCGGACGGAGGAGAACAGTTATGTCAATCTTGAATTCGATAAGATAACGAGCAAGGTCTATTCCGTATCGAACTATATCCACAAACATTACAATGAGAATCTGTCCCTTGAGCTTCTTGCCGACAAGTTCTATGTCTCAAGCTTCTATCTCTCAAGGCGTTTCAAGGAGATATCCGGATACAGCATAGTCCAGTTCATACAGCAGACGAGGGTGAAGAACGCTCAGGAACGGCTGATGAACAGTGATGAGAGCATTCAGGAGATCTGTGATGAATGCGGCTTCTCATCGTTCTCCCAGTTCAGCAGGATATTCCGGAAGATATGCGGGATGACACCCCGTGAGTACAGACAGAAGCATCAGGATGGTTTCGAACCTGATCCTGATGCCCTGGTCAATCATGGAAGTTAATCTGCTTTCTCCCTTACGATGCACTCTCTCGTATTCATGCTGCGAGGTATGACAGACACATTCTCAAGTACCGTGTTCTCCGCATGGCGGACATAGAAACCGTATGCCGGCACATCTCCGAATGAGTTGGACTCCGGATAGGCCCTGATGCTCTCGCTGACCTTCTCCCTGATGTCCAGAACCTCCGGAAGATCATTGTAGCGGGCCCTGTAGTTCCTTATCGTGATGTCCTTGACCTTCCTCTCTGTCGTCTTTCCATTCTCTGTGACCTCGAAGCCGGTTATTATGCAGGGAACATCCTCTCCCTCGACTGTGACGTTCTCGATCAGGATATTGCTGATCTGTCCGCCGTAATAACGCTTCTTCTTCGCTTCCTCATTCTCGAAGCCGTCGCAGTTGCGCATGTTCTGGCAGATGAAGATAGGACAACAGACTCTCTTCATCTCTATGTTCCTCAACGTGATGTCCTTTACATTACCGCCGTCGGCACATTCTATCGATATTCCTGAGACAGCTCCGGGGTAGATGTCCGGAAGCATGAACGTGCAGTTCTCAACCACGACATCCTCGATGTCATGATAGGTGCCTGTACCGATCTTGAATGCGTTCATGACAGTAAGCACCGTACAGTCGCTGATGCGGACATGACGTGTCGGGCCCATCTCCCTGCTGACACCTGTTGCGTGGAGTCCGTCATGTTCCGGCTTGTTCGGAGCCTTCATGCAGAGTCCGTCATCGGCACATGAGACGAAACAGTGGCTGATCTCCACATCGGTACAGCTTGTCACATCTATTCCATCAGTGTTCGCGACATGTCTGTTGTCATTAACGACGACATCATGGACTCTGATGCTGCTGCTGTGCTCGAGATTGATGGACCACTCGAAAGCACCTTCGACGATGATGTTCTCGAGAAGGATATTGCGGCTTCCTCTGATCCATACATTGTTCATCGGCCTCGGAATCGGCGGCAGATTCTCGCTGTAGCTGTCGATCGCATATCTTATGCGGCGTCTGTATGCGTATCTGATGGAGTCGGTGGGGTAGCCCATCGAATCGTAATACTCAGGTGGGAGCTTGATGTACTCCAGCGGATCGAGAAGCGGACGCTTCTTGGGCGGGTACACAAAGTACTCACCGTTGCAGATGATCTTTCCGCCTCCTCTGATGGTCACGTTCTCCGCATCTATGCATCCGACAAACATGTTCCTGAATCTTGTCAGATCCTTCGAGGCACAGACGGCACTGTCGATAGAGATGAAGAGTGTGGTGTTGGAAGGTATCTCAAGAGTTCCTGTTGTGTAATAACCACCCGTCACGAGTACCGTTCCGCCTCCATTGTCTCTTGCCGCATCAAAAGCAGCCTGGAATGCCGGTGTTGATACGACACCTGTGTCATTCACCGCTCCGAAATCACGGACATCGAACACATCTGCTCCTGTCGGGATTGTCTCCGGATGGATGTACTGGGAGAACGGAAGCGGCTTGTAGTAGTCACCATCATATACGACACCGAACTCCGGATATGTTATCCTGTCGCGGAGGTATGGGAGGAAGTTCCTGCCATCTGCCGTGAGGTGGACGATGATGCTGTCATCCATTGAGCTGAAGAGGTATGAGTACCCTGTCTTCTCCCAGCTGACAGCTGCAATACGCTCTATTGCCGCGCCTTCTCCTGCTATCCTTGCCTCATCAAGACATACCTCTGCGCCATCGGAGAGGACCAGGCCGTCACCGATTGTCAGGTGCCTTGTCTTCCCGTCCCTTCCTCTGATTTCAGTTTCCGTGCCTGCTGGTGAGAAACTGCCGGAAGGGAAGCTGTCATCATGCCAGTAGATCATATCCTCAGTAGAGAGGGCTTTCACACAGCGTCCTTCTGCTGTGGTCATCTCATATTCGATATAGACTTTCTCTTCGTCTGCTGCCGCTTTCAGGATGCTGTATGCCGCATCTTCCTGCTTCTTCAGCACGAATGGTGCATTGAAGCCGGGATATGTTGTTTTCATCATTGCCCTCCTCTGGGTATATATGAATCTTGCGGAGCAATACTTCATTTGTCAACCAAAATGTAGCAAGAAATGCAATAATTTTATTTTTATATGACAAATATTTATTATTTTCTTGTCATATACTACACTTGTTAAGGTGTATCTGAGGGGATTTTGCCTGTTATTGGTGTGCAAAGTCGTATGAATACAGGCAGAAGTTGAGTATCGTAGCAAGAAATGCAATAAAATGATGGATAACTGACAAAATATTGCAAGATTTTTGTTATTTTGTCCCTTAGCCTTTAAGAAAAAGGAGAGGTTGCATGAGAAAAAGGAAGACTGACCGGTATTTCAAGTGGGCCCTGCTGTTCTGCACCCCTAATATCATCCTGTTCGTTATCTTCTTTCTGATACCTGCCGTAATAGGCGTATGGTTCTCATTCACGAACTATAACGGACTCAATCGTCTCGACTTCATCGGTCTGGACAACTATACAAGGATCTTTTCCGATTCAGAGTATTTCTCTGTATTGCTTAATACGATCAAGTTCACGATCGTGAATGTGCCTGTAGGATATATCGTCGCTCTGGGGCTTGCACTGATACTCTGCAATGACAAGATCAGGGGCAACTCGATCACCAGAATCCTCATCTACTGGCCGACACTCCTCTCATCGATCATGGTAGGTGTCACATGGAAGTGGCTCTTCAGTGAGAGCTTCGGATTCGTGAACTACTTCCTTATCGTAGCCGGCCTTGAACCTGTGAAATGGTTCTCCAATCCGGTTTCCGCGTTCATAACAACCATAGTCGCTACAGCATGGTCCGGATGCGGAGTCAACATGCTCATATTCATCGGAGCGCTCAAGCAGATACCGGTTGACCAGTATGAGGCGGCCCGCATTGACGGAGCCAGCCCGTGGCAGCAGTTCCGTGTCATAACACTTCCTGCGCTCAAGCCGGTTTCCTACATGGTCATACTCCTTTCCATAGTCAATTCCTTCAAGGTATTCGCGATGCCGCTCACCCTTACAAACGGTGGACCGGGAACGGCTACGACTTACATGATCCAGTATATCTACCAGACAGGATTCGAGCGCCTCAATGTAGGTTACTCAAGCGCAGCCTCGATGATCATGTTCGTTCTTCTCATGATCGTGTCGTTCGTACAGACAAGGCTCAATGCCAAGAGTGAAAGAGAGTAGGGGGGTGACGCAATGACTATCAGACATACAAATGCATTGAAGAGTGTCGTATCGTTATTCTTCGCTGTCATATGGGCATTCCCTGTGATCTGGATGATCCTCAGCTCATTTAAGCCGGGATCTGAGCTGTTCAGCTATCCTCTTCACCTCTTCCCGCAGGATTGGACTCTTGCAAACTTCGAGAAGTCACTCGGCAGCTTCGATTTCATGAGATACACGATGAATTCGCTCTTCGTCACTGTTGTGGCCAGCATATTCACCGTTCTGTTCAGCTGCATGTGCGGTTTCGCCCTTGCAAAGTACAGGTACAGATTCCTCTCTGTCTTCTTCATGGCACTGCTTTCGACGACGATGCTTCCGACCGAGATCATAATGAGCCCCAGCTTCACGGTCATCAATGTGCTTGGTCTTTATAACTCGCTCTGGGGTTGTATCCTTCCTGCGATCGGTTCCATGACAGGAATCTTCCTGATGAGGCAGTTCTTCGTCTCCGTTCCGGATGACTTCCTGGAAGCTGCCCGTATTGATGGAGCCAGCGAGGGAAAGATCTTCATCCGCATCATGTTCCCGATCTGCGCAAGTCAGGTGGCCATTCTTTCCATATTCTCCTTCCGCTGGAGATGGAATGATTACATCTGGCCTCTGATCTCACTTTATTCAAAGGAGAAGTATACGCTTCAGATGGCACTCCGCAGTATAAGCGCATCGGATTCGGTATCGCTCGACTGGGGCCTTCTGCTTGCGACTTCGGTTCTCACGATGCTTCCGATACTTGTGATATTCGTAATCTTCAACAAGAAGATCATGTCAAGCAGCATGTCCAGTGGAATTAAGGGATAACCCCCAAAAGGAGGAAATATAATGACAAGAAGACTGATTGCAGCTCTGCTGCTCATCATGATGGTACTCGTACCTTCATTCGCAGGCGGATCAAAGGAATCCGATGGCCCTGTGACTCTTGAGATCCTCATCTCCGGAGATACGACAGAGGGCGCTCCGATGCAGAAGGCCGTTGCAAGGTTCAACGAGGAGTACAAGGATAAAGGCATTCAGGTCGAGTGCAATGAGATCGCATATGCTGACCTCACAACTCAGATCACGAACCGCGCCAGAGCCGGAGAGCTTCCTGCTCTTGTAAAGAACACTACAGCGACTCTTGACCAGTTCGTCGACTACTACTATCCGCTCGATGAGACAGGTCTCAATCCAGAGGATTTCTCCATGGATTACTGTGTAAGAGGCGGCAAGTTCATCGCATGTGTCCTCAACACGACATCCGCAGGTCTTTTCATCAACAAGACAGCTTTCGATGAGGCCGGTGTATCCTATCCTACATGTGAGGAAGAGAGATGGACATGGGATGAGTTCCGCGATGCTATCGAAGAGGTCATGGACAAGACAGACATCCAGTACGGTTTCGGTCTTGACTACTCTCAGGACAGACTCTCCACGATCCTCTACCAGTTCGGAGCAAGGGTCACCAGAGAGGATGATCCGTCAGTCATCACACTCAGAAGCCCCGAGACAAAGGCAGCACTTGAGTTCCTCAAGGGAATGATCGATGACGGTCTCTATCCTATAACAATGGCTACAGGTATCGATAACTCCGCAAACACCTTCAAGACAGGTCTTCTCGCAGCTGAGTTCGGCGGTAACTGGAACCTCCTTGACTTCACCAACAACATCAAGGACTTCGAGTTCATTCCTGTTCTCATGCCGTATGAGTCTGTGAAGGCCACGACATTCGGCGGAAACATGATCAGCGTGTTCGACGGAACTGGTCAGGAGAAGGAAGCTATTGAGTTCATCAAGTGGTTCTACCAGCCTGAGAACTATCAGAAGTATCTTGATGATGCAGGTTATCTCTCTGGTCTCCTTACAATGAATGCAGAGTATAAGCTTGCCGGTCTTGATGTGTTCCAGGAGGAGATCAAGGTATCTGATCCTGTTCACAACGAAGATCAGGCTGTGAAGATCGCTCATCCGGGTTCTTCCTATGGTAACACAATCAGGGACAATGCCGGACAGTACTTCGCTGGCGAGATCACACTCGATCAGGCACTGGACAGAATGGTCAATGATATCAAGCTTGCATATCCGGACGTGACAGAAGGAACTGTCTGATCCACTGATCATTCATCTCAATGCAGGTATGGCTGAGGCTGTACCTGCATATTGTTTTCCGGTCATGTGTAAGAATAATTACTACTTGATCGATATGAAACTCTTCTGCTATAATTTTCAAGCACAACGCAAGGTGCGATACCCAAGTGGCCTAAGGGGGCGGTCTGCAAAACCGCTTTTCATCGGTTCGAATCCGATTCGCACCTCTAACATTCACTATTAAGTAACATAGTTGTTGAATCCCTTATCCTGCATACGAATAAGGGATTTTGCTTTCATAATGCAATTTAATCTGAGTATGCTGGATGATGGTGGAATTATCTGGGAGGATGTAGAGGTATCATTCGGTTATATCTGCGATTATTTCCATCTTTACTAAGTTTGAACTTAGTAAATCGTAACTTAGTAAAATTTGGGGTACAAATAGAGTGAATCAATAATAAGAGAAGGATGTCGGATACTTCCGGTTCTCACAATGGAAGAGTATTGCAGTCTTTGAAAGAGAGAGTCAGTCAATTAATCATGAAAGCAGATCACAGGCTTTTTCATGATGAATCATGATTTCTCATTTTTATTCGCGGATATTGCCTTCAGTTGTTGAAAACCTGTCTCATATGCGTAAAATACAAAGTACATAATGAATCTTCAGGGCAGGGTGAAAGTC
>CALXON010000072.1 GCA_944389985.1 uncultured Spirochaetaceae bacterium
ACCGATGAGATCACATCAGGGTAGTTCATGATGGCCTCGACTATGACTCTCGAGAGTCTTGGCAGAAGCGGGAATGATATCATCATCTCGCCGATTTTCGTGAGATGGTGGTTCTTCTCTATCGCTCCGATTATCATAAGTGTCTCTTCGGCGGACTGAAGCGCGCTCTTCCTGGGTTGTGTTATGAACGGGAAGGAGTCGGTGTTGTAGATCTCAAGCTCGCTCATCCTCATGACGACCTCTGCAAGATCGGAGTGGAGTATTTCCTCTTCCGAGTATTCCGGCCTTGATTCGTAATTGGCCTTACTGTACATCCTGTAGCAGATTCCGGGAGCGGTGCGGCCCGCTCTTCCCTTTCTCTGATCGGCGGATGCTCTTGAAATGGGCATCGGAAGGAGAGCTGATGTGAAGTTCTTCTGGTTGTAGAAGTTGACCTTGGCCATACCTGAGTCTATAACCGTGCGGATACCGTCGATCGTCAGTGATGTCTCTGCTATGTTCGTCGCGACCACAACCTTTGTCATACCTTCCTCTGTCGGTATGAAGACCCGTTCCTGTTCCTCCTTAGAGAGCCGTCCGTAAAGAGGGTAGATTGTGAGCTTCTTTGAGAATGGAGCGCTTTCAAGATAGGAGACCGCGTTCTTTATCTCAGCCTCTCCGGGAAGGAAGATGAGCACATCCCCCATGTCAGTCTCCATCGCTTCCCATACAAGCTGGAGGATCCTCGAATAGTAGAAGTCCTCCGTATCCCTTGAGAGGACTGCGGGAACGTATCTTACTTCCACATCATATGGTCTGCTATCTATCGATATGATCGGAGCGTCAGAGAAGAACTCTGAGAATGATCTGGCGTTTATCGTGGCGCTGCTTATGATGATCTTGAGATCCTTCCTGACCTCGCTGATCTCCTTCAGCAGTCCGAGGATGAAATCAATATTCAGGCTTCTCTCATGTGCCTCGTCGACCATGATCACCGAATACCTGGACAATGTCTTGTCGAGCTTCACCTCCTGAAGGAGGATGCCGTCCGTCATTATCTTGATCCTTGTATCCTTCGTGGATGTGTCAGCAAAGCGCATCTTGTATGCGGCATAGGAGTCTGTGTCGCCGATCTGACGCTTGATGAACTCACAGACCGAGAGCGCTGCGATGCGCCTCGGCTGCGTGATGCCTATGATGCCGTTCCTGTCATATCCGGCCTCTCTGAGTATCAGGGGAATCTGTGTGGTCTTCCCCGATCCTGTAGGGCTCTCGACGATTATCGTCTGGCTGTTCTCAAGCGCCCGGAGAATCTCCTCCCTGTGCCTGTATACGGGAAGCTCTCTGAAATCAGTCAACGTCCATCACCCCGAGGATCTCTCCGACAGCCGTACAGGTTTTCTCCTCCCTTGTCCTCAGATCCTTCAGGATGAAGCCGTCATCCTTTATCTGAAGAGAGTACGGGATGCCCCTTGTCTCCGCGTAGCTGTAGATCTTCTTCATCTTGGCGTCCGGCTGAAGATAGATGTCTGTCCTGACACCTGAGGATCTCAGCTCCTCCGCTGCCTTTATTGCTTTCGCTGTATCCTCCTCGCGGTGTATGACAAGCACATCTGCAGCTGATGTGCTTTCAAGAAGCGGGCTTCTGAGCTCCGTCAGTCCTGCCATCAGTCTGTCCAGTCCTATCGAGGATCCGACTCCGGGGAGCTTCTCCTTCGTGTAGAGTGATGCCAGGTCGTTGTATCTTCCACCTGAGCATACAGAGCCGAGGGAAGGCAGCTTGTCGAGGAATGTCTCATAGACAATTCCCGTGTAGTAATCGAGACCTCTTGTGATCGACGGATCGAACACGAATGATGATGCAATGCCAGCCTCTTTGAGGAACGAGTATATCGTTCTCATCCTCTCCGAATGCGGAGTAGGACCTCCGGAGAGCTTCTCGATCGCCTCAAGTGTCTCAATGAAGTTCCTTCCTTCTCCTGCTGTGATGAATGAGATGATCCCGTCTGTCTTTCCGCTGTCTCCCGTGATCTCGTCAAGCAGCTTACGGACCTCATCCTCTCCGATCTTCCTCATCTTGTCGACCGTACGGAGGACATCGACAGCCTTGTCCTCTATACCGATGTGGGAAAGGAATGCACTGAAGAGCGCGCGGTGTGACATATGGAATGTGTATCCGTCGATTCCGAGTGCGGAGAAGGAGCGGTGCATCATCGACAGGATCTCGTAGTCAGCCTCGGCGTTGTCAGGACCGACGATGTCGAAATCACACTGGATGAACTCCCTGTAACGTCCTTTCTGAGGATTCTCTCCCCTCCATACCTTGTTTATATGGTATCTCTTGAACGGAACTCCGAGCTTGTCGTGGTGAAGTGCCAGGAAGCGTGCGAACGGAACAGTGAGGTCGAAACGCATCGCGACCTGCCTGCCTCCGTTGTCCTGGAAACGGAAGATCTGCTTGTCAGTCTCTCCGCCGCCCTTGCCGAGGAGCACTTCCGTATATTCAAGTACAGGTGTATCAATTGGTACGAAACCGTAGGATGAGAAAACATCCTCGAGTTTCCTTATTATTCTCTTCTTGGGTATTTCCTCTTCAGGAAGACTGTCCCTGAATCCCTTGAGTACTGCTGGTTCTATCATAATCCGGAATGATATCATTGAATACAATCGGGGTCTATCACCATGCTTGCCAGTCTTCAGCGTACAGGTTATTGTAAGGCTGTGTTCAGGAGATACAAGAATAACGGGAACGGACGAAGCGTTCCTGTCGCTGATATATACTCGCAGGGAGAGCATCCGATAAAGAACAGCCAGATCGACAAGGATGCGCTCTGGGCCATAAGGAAGATACAGCAGTCAGGAGGAGAGGCCTACATAGTAGGTGGTGCTATTCGTGATATCATGCTGGGACGTACTCCCAAGGATTTCGACATAGCCACATCCCTCTCTCCGCGTCAGGTGCAGAGACTGTTCTGGAATGCGAGGATAATCGGCAGGAGATTCCGCATAGTCCACCTCTTCTTCGGTCAGAAGATAATCGAGGTGACGACATTCCGCTCCGATGAGGAGAATTTCGAGGACGGAAGGAACAATGTTTTCGGCACCATAGAGCAGGATGCGAGGCGCCGTGATTTCTCGATAAACAGTCTCTACTACAACCCGTCGAACGGCCAGCTTCTTGATTTCTCAAAGGCCCTCCCTGATTTCAGACACCGTGTCATAAGATCCCTGATTCCGCTCTCATACTCATTCTCGGAGGATCCTGTGAGGATGATCAGGGCGCTGAAGTATCAGGCGACGACAGGGTTCCGTCTTAAAGGGGATGTGAAGCGTGCGATAAAGAAGAACGCCATGAACATCCAGAACTGTTCCACCTCAAGACTTACGGAGGAGGTGTCGAAGATACTCTCATCAGGCTCCGCACTTCCGATTCTTGAGAATCTTGAGAAATACGGGATCGTCCAGTACATGCTGCCACAGGTTTCAATGTATCTGGAGTATGATGGTGTGAGAAATGCTCTTGCAGACCTCGACAGGGCTGTCAAGGAGGGAATTGCAGGAGGAACTCCACTCGGGAAGGAGGAGATCATCTACCGCTTCATCCGTCCGATGCTTGTGTTCAGCGACTCTGCAGACATGACTCCCGATGAGATCTTCAAGGAGGGCTTCAGACAGGCGAAGATCCTTCTTTCTCCGATGACTCCTCCCAATTACGAGATCGAGAAGGCTGTCGAGATGGTCATGCAGGACATGGGCGTGAGACGTTTCAGGAAGGCCAGCGATGTCAGGGTGAAGCGTAAGAAACCCAATGCCGTTCTCGGAAGGAAGAGGGCAGCAGAGGAAGAGCTCTCGACTGCGGCTTCCGGCAGGAAGAGGAAGAGAAAAGGGCAGAAGAACCGTATACAGCCCCAGCCTGAGGCGAAAACCATGGCTGAGGCGCACGATCTCTGATCAGAGGCGGCAGACAGGCCACCTTTCCTTATCCGAGGAAATCCTCTCTTTCCGGTGTGAATATATCGACAAGTTCTCCTTTCTCAAGGCAGACAAGTCCGTGAAGCGCATTTGAAGGTATGTATACAGAGTCTCCTGCGGAGAGTGTCTTTGTCTCACCTTCGAGCGTGAACTCGAACTTTCCTGAGAGAACCAGCGCGATCTGTGTATGAGGATGGGTGTGGGGATCTCCCACAGCTCCCTCATCGAAGTAGAGATGGCATGCCATGAGATCCTTGTCATGTGCAAGCACCTTGCGTCTGTTTTTCGGATTGAGGACCTTTGCCTCAATGTCCTTGTCAAAGAAAAATCTTTCCATAATGACTATCTCCTGAGTATATCCTGCCAGCACTCTCTGGTCCTGGCCATGATCTCTTCTTTATCCAGTGTTGTGAGCACGCCGTGCTCTAGCAGCTTCCTGCCTCTGCAGAAGACTGTGTCGACATTCTTCCTGTCACAGGCGAAGACGACGGCGGACAGCGGATCATTTACCGGTGTCATGTTCACATCAGCAGTGTTGATGAGAACGATATCCGCATCCTTTCCTTCCTCGATTGTTCCTGTCCTGTCTCCAAGTCCCAGAGCTTTCGCTCCGTTGATGGTAGCCATTTCAAGAATGTCGTATGGTCTTGCCGCTGACGGTGTCATGTTCGAGACGGTCGAGAGGAGGGCTGCCGTGTTGATCTCCTTTATCATCGAGAGGTTGTTGTTCGATGATGCGCCGTCCGTTCCGAGCGCCACGTTTATGCCAAGCTGTCTGTACTTCCTTACCGGGGCGATTCCCGAAGCGAGCTTCATGTTCGATGTCGGGTTATGGACTATCGATGAAGTCCTGTAAGAGCTGAGCATCTCTGCCTCCTCATCATCGAGGTGGACACAGTGCGCGAGATAGCAAGGCACGGAGAACACTCCCAGTTTCTCCATGTACTTTGCAGGTCTCATGCCGAAGTTCTTCAGCGAGTCGTTGACCTCAGTCATTGTCTCTGACAGATGTGTGTGGAGGTATCTGTTGTTCTCCTTCGCCCATTCGACCGAGAGCTCATAGGTTTCAGCTGTACATGTGTAGATCGCATGCGGAGCGATGTCGAGTCTGAGAAGATCAGAACCTCCGATCGCGTCCTCAATTCTCGGGGCTTTCTCCCTGATGGCCTTCTTCGTCTCCTCCGCATCCCCTGATATCGAGAGACCGAGGACAGCGCGCATTCCGGCTTCCTTCACGACTTTCGCCGTATTCCATACCATGAAGTACATGTCAGCGAATGTCGTGCATCCTGACTGTATGAGCTCCGCGCATGCAAGCTTTGACGCCCAGTATATGTCATTGTCCTGAAGCTTGTCCTCGATAGGGAATATCTCGGAAAGCCAGCTCATCAGCTCCTCACAGGTGTCCTTGTAGTTCCTCATCAGCACCATCGATGTGTGAGTATGGGAGTTGACGAATGAGGGGAGGGCGATCATGCCTGATGCGTCGATCACCTCATCGGCTTCTGCTTCAATACCGCTTCCGACAGTCTTTATCCTGCCGTCCTCTATGAGGATATCACCACAAAAGTGGAAATCCCTCTCTGTCATGGGGATTATCTCTGCGTTCTTTATAAGAGTAGACATACCATGATTGTACATGCTGTGATGAAAAAAGGACAGGTGTCATCCTGTCCTTCTGATCCTGTGATCTTCTGTCATTTGACAGTTGCTCTCTTGATCTTCTTCGTGGTCGTCATCTCCATGGCCTCATTGGTTATTGTCAGCTTCTCGATCTTCTTGTATCCGACAAGGTCCTTGTTGACTTCCTTGATGATTCCCTCGATCTCGCTCTTCATCTCATCCTTCGAGAGTCCTTTCTCCTTCATGTAATCCTGTGAAGGATAGATGACGGCCTCGATTGACTCTGAAGGAACATCCTTCTTCATCTGGAATCCTCTTATGAGTATCTGCTCGACCTGAGGATAGAGCTGGAACATGTCCTCGATCTCTTCCGGGAAGACGTTCTTGCCGCCCTCTGTGACGATGATGTTCTTCTTGCGTCCCTTGAGATAGACATAGTTCTCACTGTCCATATAGCCGAGATCGCCTGTCTTGAGATAACCGTTCTCATCAAAGAGCGCCTTTGTATTCTCTTCATCATCAAGATAGCCGAGACAGTTGTTGGGTCCTTTGATCCTGATCTCACCGACACCATCCGCGTCCTTGTCAGCGATGATCATGTCGATGAATGCAAGCGGATGTCCGATAGACTCCACCTTGAAGTGCTCAGGCGGATTGAGCGTGACGACAGGGGAGGCCTCTGTCAGACCATAACCCTGCAGGAACTGAAGTCCAAGCTGCTGGTACTGCTTGAAGACTACAGGAGAGAGCGGACCGGCTCCGCAGATGAGGAGCTTTGAGTGATCAAGTCCGACCTGTGAGACGATCTTCTTGTTGAAGAAGCCCTTGAATGGTGATACTCCGAAGTGCTGCTTGAAGAATCCGTTTATGGCCATGAGTGTCTTCACCAGTGTGTATGTGAAAGCGCCTTTTGCCTTCACCTGCTTCATGATTCCAGCTATGACCTTGTTGTACAGGAGAGGAATACCCATGAATACGGTGACCTTTCCCATCTTCATGTCCGCGATCATCCTCGAGACGATGATTCCGTGACCGAAGAGACACTCCGCACCGAACTTCACAGACTCAAGGAGAACTGTGGTGCAGCAGTAGCTGTGGTGGAGCGGGAGAAGCGCATAGAAGACTTCCTTGTCTGTAAGGTACTTTATCTCATTCGCCGCCTGATAGACATTGGATGTGATGCTCTTGTGGGTGAGGACCGCTCCCTTCTCGTTTCCTGTGGTTCCGGATGTGAAGAGGATGGCTGCGTAGTCATTCTCGGTGACCTCGACCTTCTTCTCAAGAGGCTGGCAGTCGACATCGATGAGTTTGACATACCTGTCATCCTTGCCCTTGAGCATTGCGGTTCCGAGAAGTGAGTCATACCACGGACCTCCGATGCTCTTCATCTTCTCAAGCACATCGAAATCACAGATGGCGAACCTGACCTTAGCAAACTCGGAAAGCTTCATGCATCTGTCAGCATGCATCTGGTTGTCGATAGGAACGATGACAGCACCTGCGAAGAGGATCGAGAAGTATGCGATCGCCCAGTCAGGACTGTTCTTACCATTGAGAAGAACCCTGTCACCCTTTCTGACTCCCTTTTCTATAAGGTATGCTGCCCCGCGCATGATCTTGTCATATGCCTGCTGGTAGGTCAGGGCTTTCTTGTCCGGTTCGAAGACCGAGAACGATATATTGTTCTTGTAACGGTCGACCG
>CALXON010000073.1 GCA_944389985.1 uncultured Spirochaetaceae bacterium
GCATCCTCGATATGTACATCAACTATGAGATCAAGGTTGTTCCTGTGGATACAGGTATCGTCTATGAAGGTGATGGCTTCACGGTACAGGCATTTCCCCTCAGGCATACAAAGCCCTGTTTCGGATACTCTCTGGTTGAGGAGAGGAGGAAGGGGGAGTTCTTCCCGGACAAGGCCCTTGAGCTCGGAGTTCCGAAAGGGAAGCTCTGGGGAGTGCTTCAGAGCGGGAGTCCTGTGACACTTGATGATGGCCGTGTCATCACCAGCGACATGGTGATGGGACCTCCGAGAGAGGCGAGGAAGATCAGCTATGTCACGGATACGATGTACTTTCCAGAGATCGCTGACTATGTCCATGACTCGGATATCCTCTTCTGCGAGGGAATGTTCGAGAAGGATCTGGTGGAGACAGCGAGGGAGAAGAAGCATATGACGGCGTATGAGGCTGCGATGGTCGCCAGGGACAGCGGAAGCCTCAAGCTCTGTCTGCAGCACTATTCCCCGCGCTACAGCGACAGGGAGCTGAAGGTGCTGCTGAAGGAAGCTCAGGAGATCTTTCCTGAGACAGTCCTCACAAAGGACCGCATGTCCTTTGACATTCCTCTGGACAAGTGATCAGGGGAAGAGAAGGTAGAGTACAAGACCAAGTAAGCCACATCCCGCCATTACAGCGATCGGATTTATTTTCCATTTCCTCAGCACGACAACGGATACTAGGAAGAGCAGTACCGCAATGACATCGATGTCCAGAATGTCTGCAGGAATGTATCTTGTTCCGTAGAATGCCATCGTTATCAGGGAGAAGGCGGCGGATGCTATCATTGCGATCACGGCAGGTCTTATACCGTTAAGTATTCCCTGTATCGATGACATGCCTCTGGATCTGTAGTAGATGAATGCGAGGAAAGTGACTATGAAGCAGGAAGGGAGGATGCAGCCGAAAGTCGCGGCAAGAGCTCCCGGTATTCCGGCAACCTGAATCCCGACGAATGTGGCGCTGTTTATCGCGATGGGCCCCGGGGTCATCTCAGAGATCGTCATGATGTCTGCGAACTCCGTCATCGTGAGCCATGAATGGACGTCTATCGCCTGATGCTGTATGAGAGGCATCGCAGCGTATCCTCCGCCGATACTGAAAAGTCCTATCTGCATGAATGCCCAGATCAGTTCAAGGTATATCATCTTCCTGCCCTCTGGCGTATGTAGCCTATAAGTCCCGCAAGCACGATCAGGATGATTATGTTCACTGAGAACAGCCTGAGCGCGATGAATGCGAGGATCATGACGGTAATGGAGATGATGTTCCTGTCCCTGACCAGTGTTCCCGCCATTGATATCACGACATCGGTGACGACTGCGGCGACTCCGGCAAGCATTCCTGTCATTATCAGGGATATTATCCTGTTGTCCCTGAATGCCGCATAGAATGCGGATATCACGGAGATGATGACAAAAGGAGGGATTATCGTACCGAGTATCGCAACTGCAGCTCCCGGAATTCCCAGAGTCTTGTAGCCTATGAGGATCGAGGCGTTGACAGCTATTGCTCCGGGGGAGGACTGGGCGATGGCTGTGAGATCGAGCATCTCCTCATTGTCTATCCACCCGAGCTCATCAACGAACTTCCTCTTCATGAGCGGAACGATTACAAAACCACCTCCGAATGTGAAGGCGCTGATCATGAAGACTGAGCTGAACAGTGTGAGATATTTCCTGATACGATCTTTCATTCCGGCAGTATTAACCTCCCCGGGAAAGGGGAGGTGGTGTTTACCTGGCTGTCGCTTCCTTGAGAAGCGTCTCACCGTCTATGCTGCGTCCTGAAAGGGATGCGATGGCGTCGGGCTCAAGTCCTCCTGCTGCCCACTCGGCATCCTCCTTGCTGTAGAGAGGAAGAATCGCATAGAACCAGCCGTTCTCGCTGAATACAAGAGTGTCCTCTCCGAATGCGGCTTCGATTCCATCCTCTGTAAGGCCATCCCTTTCCTTTATTCCGACAACAGAGAGATCGTATTTGCCGCTCATTGCAGCATCAGTCTCTGCGCTGAGAACATCATGGAAGGAAAGAAGCTCAGGAGCCTTCTCCACCTCTTTCTCCTTCTCGACTTCTCTGACTACCTCTACAGGAACTTCCTTTATGACTTCAACAGGAACTTCCTTGACGACTTCTACCTTGACTTCCTTTACAACCTCTACAGGAACCTGTACCTCCCTCACGATCTCTACAGGAACCTCTACGGTCTTCACGACTTCAACCGGAACTTCCTTAACAACCTCTACAGGAACTTCCTTTTCGACGATCTTCTCAACGACTCTTGCATTCTCGCCTGTGTCGAGGACTGATGCATCCACTCTGCCACGGGCCATCGGATCATCCTTTGGTGCGGTGTAGAGAGGACTGTCGTATGCGTTCGGAGCGAGTTTGTCGATTGTCTCGCTGTAGTCCGGTTCACCCCTTCTTCCGACCATGACACCGATCTGTATGAGAACCAGTCCGATGAGAACAGGGAAGAGCTTGATCAGAACTGAGTAGATCTGTTCTTCTGTTATCTGGTATGCTGGGACGATGAAGCTGATAAAAATGACTACAAAGACAGCAAGCACAATAAGCGAGATTATTATGCTTGTGATGACAAGCTTTGCTGTATTCGAGGGTCGTGACATGTTTCCTCCCATGTATACCAAAGTACGCTTATGAAATTATCATAGCATTGTAATATAATGAAAACAAGGACGAAAATTCCTCATTTTCCCCTGATTTTCATGCTCTGGATAGCTTTATGACGCATTTTTGCGGGAAATCGGGAGTAAAAACGGAATATATGGAGGTTCCTTATGGCTGTGATAATCAGGAGAAGCGATGTGTCATGTGCTGAAAAAGCAGGGGAGATGCTCCGCTCAGGTCTTACAGGAGTCTTTCCCTGTGATACGATCTACGGGCTTTCCGCAAAGGTTTCCGAGGCGGGTGCTGATAGGATCTATGAGATCAAGAGAAGACCTAAGTCAAAATCCTTCATAACGCTGATGACGCTCTCTGATCTCGATGCCTCAGGTCTCATCGTTCCAGATGACATCAGAGAAAGGTGGCCCGCGCCTCTTACAGCAATACTTAAAGACAGGGACGGGAACACGCATGCCGTGCGTGTTCCTGATGATGATTTCGTGCAGGAAATACTTTCCGTATCCGGACCTGTCTACTCGACCTCCGTTAATTTCTCAGGGGAGAGCAGTCTTCTCACCTTTGATGATATCTTCCCGGTATTCGACAGCCTTGTTGATTTCATAATAGAGGATCCCTCCATCTCAGGAGGGATGCCTTCGACTCTGGTTGATGCTACCGAGAAGCCC
>CALXON010000074.1 GCA_944389985.1 uncultured Spirochaetaceae bacterium
ACATCGTTCTTGACAGGGCAATGGACACAAAGCGTCCGACAGTGATAGAGATGCATCCGTCCCACCGCTCTCTTTTCGGCACAGTGACGGAGAACAGACCACCGCATCTTTCAGTCAGCATCGGATCATACCAGAGGGCAGCAGGAGGATTCCTGATCATCAACGCAGAGGAGATCGCATCAGATGAGAGCCTCTGGAAGACTCTCAGAAGATATATCGAGATGACGGTACGTTCACTCACCTCGTCAGCTGTAATGGGCGAGATGACAGGAGGAGTCAGGCCCTCTCCAATTCCGCTTATGACAAAGGTCATACTGATCGGAAACGAGAGCACATATGACCATCTGATGGAGAAGGATCCCAAGTTCACGAGATACTTCAGGATCGCACCGGAGTTCGACTACACGATGGCCGCTGACGAGAAGAACATACAGGGTACGGTGAGTTACCTGAAGACTGTCGGAAAGGACCTCGCGAGTGCGGATGATGATGCATATGCCGAGATACTCCGCTACTCATCATGGCTCGCGGAGGACAGGGGAAGACTCACTGCGGAGCTCTCGCTTCTCGGAGATCTTCTTGAAGAGGCGGGAAAGGCCGCGGCTGAAGACGGAAGCGGCAGCATAAGAGGCGCCGATGTAAGGAAGGCCATAGAGAAGAGAAGCTGGTACGCATCCCTCGAAGAGGACAGGATAAACAGTGAGATCAGATCAGGAGAGATGGTGATAGCGCTCTCCGGAATGAAGACAGGAACCGTGAACGGACTTGCTGTGATGGACAGAGGCACAGCGTCCTTCGGGACTCCTGCCGTGATATCGGTGGCAGCGGCTCCGGGAAACGAGGGTATCGTGAACATAGAGCATGAGGCGGGACTCTCAGGAGGCATCCACGACAAAGGTCTTCTGATACTCGAAGGCTATCTCAGAACACGTTATGCCCGCACATTCCCTCTCTCACTGTATGCCGGAATCTGCTTCGAGCAGAGCTATGCGGAAGTTGACGGGGACAGTGCATCCCTCGCAGAGCTCTACGCCCTGCTCTCCGCAATCGGAGACATCCCGATCAGACAGGACATAGCCGTGACCGGTTCGATGAGCCAGATGGGGTCTCTCCTTCCTGTAGGTGGAATCAATGAGAAGATCGAGGGATTCTTCAATGCCTGTTCTGCGGCGGGGCTTTCAGGAACTCAGGGCGTGATCATTCCCGAGGTCAACAAATCTGCCCTGATACTCCCGGAGAAGATAGAGAAAGCAATCAATGAGGGTCTTTTCCACATCTGGACCATATCGGATATAGATGACGGAATGGAACTTCTGTCAGGGATGAAGAGCGGAGAAAGGGACAGGAAAGGAACATTCCCGCACGGAACATTCAGCAGGAAGGTTGAGGACGGTCTGAGAAACCTCTGCAGATACAGTCAGGAGAAAGGTTAGGAATCCTTCTCAGCCTCCATCCATTTATAGAGCATTATCGCAGCAGCTGATGCGACATTGATCGAGCCCTTTGCTCCGTACTGCCTTATGGAGACAAGACCGAGGGAAGCTTCTGCCCTTTCCCTTGCCTCTCTGGAGATTCCATCCTCCTCGCTGCCTATTATGCAGAGTCCTCTTTCGGGAAATCTGAAGTCATCGATGTCCTCTCCTCCCAGTTCAAGAGCGAATACAGGCATATCATCAGGGATTGAGGATATTTCCTTCACATCCCATGTAATTCCCTCAACAGTCGATCTTGAGGTCCTCACAGCCCTCGGATGCTCCGGAGATGCTGTTCCCGGTGCTATTGATATTCCCTTGACACCGAAGGCCTCCGCATTCCTGAACACAGCTCCGACATTGTATGGTGATCTCAGATGATCAAGAAACAGGTAGTGCTCCCTGACCTCCCTTCTGGACCAGTCTATCCTGCCCTCCTCGTCCCTGGCATCCCAGTCTGCGGGAGCATCTCCGAGAATTGTCAGGATATGGTAGTAGATATCCTCAAAGGAGAGGCTGTCACCCTTCTCATAGAACCAGCGTATCTTGTCCTCATCCTCATCGCACACCAGATCGGAGGAAAGGACGATGGAGAGTATCTCATCAAGATACTCCTTACCGGGATCGGAAGCCGCGGCCTCATGAAAGACATCCGCCGCACGTCTCAGCTGTACCCGCGGTTTAAGCGTCCTGATCTTCTTCGCACTTATCATCTGAAGCCTCCGGTATGACCATTATGGCGAACTCACCCTTTATGCTGTCACGGGAAGACAGGGATCCGATGACACTGTCAGCACTTCCCGTGATGAACTCCTCATGAGCCTTCGTAAGCTCACGCCCCGCAACGATGCGGCATGCTCCGGCCTCCCTCACATCCTCAAGTGTCTTCAGGACCCTGAATGGAGACTCATAGATTATGAACGCCTCACCGCGGGAGAAGAGCTCCTGAAGCCGTTTCTGCCTCCTTCCCTTCTTAGGAGAGAGGAACCCCTCAAATGTGAAGCTTTTCCCGATGTTCCCCGCAGCTGACACAAGCGTCACCGATGCGGAGGCTCCCGGGATGGGAATGATGCAGTGATCACTTTCTGCTCTGATGTATTCAACAAGCCTTGCGCCCGGATCGGATACCCCCGGAGTACCTGCATCGGAGCAGTATGCGATGTTGCTGCCGCCATCAAGGAGTGCGAGTATGCCCTTCGCGCTCTCCTCCTCATTATGCGCATGACATGCTATGAGCCTCTTCCTGATGTTGTAATGCGAGAGAAGCTGCATCGTATGTCTTGTATCCTCACATGCGATGACATCGACTTCAGAGAGTATCCTCACAGCCCTGTATGTAATATCCTCAAGGTTCCCTATCGGGGTCGCTACCATATAAAGGTTCATGGAATGATCATACACATGAATGGGAGTAATCACCAGAGCTGATCATGGGCCGAGAACACCGATCGGAATGACAAAGACACCATCAGACCTCTTGTATGCATATTTTCCACCGGTCAGGACGATCATCAGATCTGGTTCACGAAGAGGAGCCTGTTCCTTTGTCTCATTGGCTTTCCGTATGAGATCCCTGACTTTAAGAAGATGCTCAGCCCCGCTGTCAATCTGATGACTTCCAAGCTTGCACTCAACAAGCGCGAACCGTCCATCTGCAAGATGAATGGTGAAATCAACCTCAAGTCCATACCGGTCCCGGTAATAGGAAAGTGTTCCATCAAGAAGAGAGGAATATACTCTCAGGTCCCTTGCTGCAAGACACTCGAACAGGAATCCGAAAGTCCTCATATCCTTCAGAAGGAAATCAGGACCGATACCGAGAGCTGCAGCAGCGATTGACGGATCCGTGAATTCTCTTTTCACACCACTTCTGATTGCTGTTCTGGACCGTATTGCAGGGCACCATGCAGGAACATCCTCAATGACGAAAAGCCGCTCAAGTGCCACAAGGTACTCATTTAAAGTCTTATCCGATTTTATCACAGAACGGCTTTCAATATCCGCAAGGATCGAAGCTAGGGTAGCAGGTTCAGATATATGTCTTGCATAAGAACGCAGAAGCAGACGAGTGGTTGTTCCATCCCTTCTGACTCCGTCAACTGTACTTATTTCCGTGTTGCATATACCTGATAGATAATCACGGGCGATATACAGTTTGGATCTGTCAGAGTTAAGGAAGAGCGAATATGGCCATCCTCCCCGGCATATGGCAAAGGCAAGCTGATCTATGGACAGCTGACTCTCACCCACATCGATTTCCTTTTCAGGATTCTCGAAAAGACTTCTGAGAGACACTGTACCGGAAGACTCTTCTGACTCTGCAAGACTCATCGGATACATCTTCATCCGCGTCACACGTCCTATACCGGAATGACTGATCTTGCTCTCATCGACAGAACTGGAACCTGTGAGAATATACAATCCTGGTGTACGGCGTCTGTCCGCATCGGTTCTTACAGCATCTCTCAAAGATGGAATGAGCTGCCATTCATCAAGAAGCCTGGGATTCTCTCCTGCCAGCAGAGACACTGGATGGGACTTTGCCATCTCAAGGAATCCCGGATCATAGTCAACCTTTTCCTGCAGTTTCAGCACACTTCCGGCTTTCATTTCCGCCGTAGTTGTCTTACCGCACCACTTAGGCCCCTCTATCTGCACGGCACTGAATGTCTCAAGCCTGAATTCAAGCTCTTCATCCGCGACACGTTTCAAATATGTCTTCATAGGAAAAGTCTAAACCGCTATCACAAAAATTGGAAGTTAATTTCCACAATTTGTGGAAGTTCGTTTCCTATTTTTGTGGTGAACATAACCTTTCATGAAATTCATTCATCTCTGTGATACATCCCGCATGAATTGGTAATATACTTTTCTGAGAGAAGGTTCTATGGACGCGAATAAGAAGAAGGCAATGCAGGGAAGGATAAAGAAGACTCTTGAGGCTCTTGAGCGCAACAACATGAACGCAGCCTATGTTAATACAGACGAAGAGGCACTGAAGCTCGTCATGAGTCTTGTTCCTGAGGGATCATACACAGCAACCGGAGGTTCTATGACACTCCGCGAGACCGGCATCATGGATTATCTTGAGTCTAAGACCGATCTGCACAAGGAGTACAGGGACGCATACAATGCCTCCTACTACCTTGCATCGGCCAATGCTGTCACGGAACACGGGGAGCTCTATGAAGTCGATGGAAGATCCAACAGGATATCCGCAATGTACTTCGGACCGGAGAAGGTCATAGTCGTCGCAGGCATCAACAAGCTGGTCCCTGATCTGAGGTCTGCTGTTGTCCGCGTGAAGACTGAAGCAGCTCCTGCGAACTGTATCCGCCTCTGCTGTGACACTCCATGTGCGAAGACAGGAGAATGTGCCTCCCCCGCTTTTGACGAGAACCATCTCGGAGCTCTCGGCTGCAAGTCAGAGGAGAGGATATGCTGCGGCTATGCGGTCTTCGCTCAGCAGAGGATCAAAGGCAGGATAACTGTGATCCTTGTAGGAGAGGATCATGGATACTGATTCCCTGTATGGAGATCTGGCTACGGAGAGCTTCCGGGCATTCAGCGAGAAGCTCTCAAAGGATGACAGATACCCTGTGAAAGGGGAGAGGATTCCGGATCTCAGGAAGCTTGCGAAAAAAATAGACGACACATCATTTCCGGTTAAATACCATGAGGATGTGATACTTAAAGGGCTTGTCATAGCAGAGCGGAAAGTTCCTTTCACGGAGAAGACTGAGGAACTTGATGCACTCCTGCCATATCTTTCAGCATGGGATCACACAGATGTCATAGCCTCATCAATCAGAATCAGGAAAGGAGACGCGGAACCAGCGCTCCTGTACTTCATGAAGCTTCTGAAGGATGAACGTGTGTTTCCACGCCGCCTCGCCATCATCTTCCTCATGGCCCACAGAAAGCTCTATGACAGAGATGTCATTCTCAGCGCCATCGTTTCTGCAGATAATCCTGAATACTATGTCTCAATGGCTGTAGCCTGGGCACTCTCAGTATTCTATGTCGATGACAGAAGCACGGAATCCTGTTTCTCCCTTGTCTCGGAGGAGACACGGAGAAGAACAATGCAGAAGATCAGGGATTCCAGAAGATGCTGATAATTTGCTGATACTTTTTTCATAGACATATTGACATATGTTTCTTTTTATAGTAGCGTTACTATACAACGCAACAAAGGAGATGACATATGAATCTTGTAACAGCAGCAATCAATACAGAAAACCTTCCAGATAAGAACGGATACTTCGGTGAGTTCGGCGGCTCATACCTTCCACCACAGCTTGAGAAAGTGATGAAGGAAGTCGAGGAAGCATATGAGGAGATCTCAGCAGATCCTTCATTCATCAGTGAGCTG
>CALXON010000075.1 GCA_944389985.1 uncultured Spirochaetaceae bacterium
TCCAGATTCTGCAGGGAGTTCAGTGCTGTCTCCATGGTGTCGGTGACCTGAAGGTCTATCTCCTCAGGACCTGCGTCTCCGCAGTCTATGTTCACCGAAATTACAGGAAGATCGACATCGGGGTAGAGTGACATGTCAAGCCGGGGCAGGAAGACGACACATATGACGCAGATGAGTATATATGTCATCGTCATGAGAACCGGACGCCGTACCGATAGCTCAGATATAGTCATAGGCGCTCCTCAGACAACACTGATGGCTGTGCCATCGGTGACATTTCCGGCTGTTATGACGAGATCGTCTTCTGAAAGTCCTGACAGTATGACAGTCTCAGTTCCGTTCGAGCTTCCCGTAGTGACTATCTGGCGTCTTGCCACATCATTGTCCACTATGAAGACGACATCATCCCCGAGATACTCGCTGATGGCGGTCGACGGTACCATCATCACATTCTCCTGATGCTCCGTCTCGAGGTTGAGCTTTATGTACATGCCTTCCCTCAGGCCGTCCATGTCTCCAGTGATCGTCAGCTTTATGTCAGAGGATCTTGTGGCCTTGTCCACAGTCGGCGCTATGTATGTCAGTACTGCCGTGTATATCCTTCCGGGGTAGGCGACCGATTCGAACTCTGCCGTCATTCCCTCCCTCAGCGTGCCGAGAAACTTCTCAGGTATCGATGCCTCTATGATGAGGTCATCGAGATTCGTGAGCGTCGCGATGGCTGTTCCCGAGTTTATGGTCTCTCCCTTTGAGACTCCAAGCTCAGTCACGACTCCCTCTGTTCTTGCAACCACAGGGCTGACCTTGAAGCTCGAACCCGGGCGGGAAGAGTCGATGTATGCGATGATGTCTCCGTTTCTGACGGCATCACCTTCCTTCACGAGTACCTCCGTCACCGTTCCTGTCGATGTGATGTCAGGATAGATTACGATGTCATTCCCATCTCTGGAGATCTCTCCGTTCATCCTTGATATCTTCGAGAATGTTCCCGTCTCCGCATATGAGGCTGCGACATTGATGGCTGCGAGAGCCGCGCTCTCCCTTGTCTCGTTCTCAACAGCCTCCGGAGCCGAGAACATCTTGAAGAGGATGGCACCTGCAAGCACCAGACAGATCAGAAGAAGCACTGCAGTGGTGAACCGGCTGGCTGCTGAGGGCCGTTTCTCAGATGCAAGTTTCTCGAAATCCGGTTCCTTTATCTCTTTTTTCTCTTTATCCATTATCTCTCTCCCTCTGTTCCGTATTCTGCCTGAAGCTCTTCTAGGCTTATGCCCAGCAGATAGGCAAGCTTATAGCTTTCAAGAAGCTGGTTGACGTCATATGAAAGTGCGTTGAGCTCGGCTGTGAGCAGATCCGTCCTCGCGCTGGCTAGATCCGATGCGGATGTGATTCCCGCATCGAAGGCCTCTGTCATCAGTTCATAGGTCCTTCTCGCGGTGCTCACAGATTTCTCAGCCATTGCCATGCTGTCCTGATACTGTTCGATGCGCATGACAGAGTCCCTTATGTCCGAAAGAAGGTCATCCTGCGCTTTCCTCAGCTTCACCGACGCGTTCTTCAGATCATCCTCCGCGTCCTTTACGGCGCTGTCACCCGTTCCTCCCGGAAGGATGCTGCTGAGAGGTACCGTGACAGTCACTCCGCCTGTGAGTCTGTGTGACTCCGTTCCGTATACCCATCCGCTGTCCCAGCCTCCGCCGTAGCTGTATGCGATGTTGGTCCTTATCGTGGGCACATATGCTCCGAGCTTCGCAGCATCAAGCTCTGTCTCCGCGGATGAGAGACTGTTCCTGCTCTGTCTTATGCTGAGACTTCCCGCTCCGTACCGGTTGAAGATCTCCCCGGCATCGGGGAATGTCAGATACACAGTCTCCGGAAGTGGTGTGATGTCGAAATCACCGGTGAGGCCGGTGAGGACCTTCAGCGCTTCCTTTGAGTTCATCAGCGTGTCCTCTGCTGTCTTGACCGTGAGCTCCGCCTCATTGAGTGCGAGCTCTGTCTGGTTCAGCGTCAGCTCATCCTCTATTCCGCTGTCATACATCTCGAGTATTGACTGGTACTGCGTCCTCGCATCCTCAGCCATTGTCCTTGCGCTCTCTGCCTGGATGCTGTATGCCGCGATTGTCCAGTATGCGGAGATCACGTTCTGCTCGATGAGAGTGGATGATTCAAGGAACGAGAGGGTGGCATACTCTTTCGAGAGTTTTCTCCTCTCTCCGTCCTTGGCCATCGAGCCGTCGAATGAGAATGATGCGTTTGCACCGGCACTCAGTGAAAGGCCAGTATATGCAGGGCTTGTCACTGCAGGAGGAAAGCTCCCTCCTGCATTCAGTCCTGCCTCGAGTGAGAGCGTGGGCATGAATGTGCCCATCACGTTATCTGCGTTCCTGACCGTCTTGTTGAGGGTGATCCTCGCAGATTCCAGCTCTGTATTGTTAGATTCTGCCGACATCAGCGCTTCTTCAAGCGTTATGACAGGAAGATCGTCTGCTCCGAGCGGTGAGATGAGAACAACCGCCAGTATCAGGATCTTCATAAGGGTCTTCATATCGGTAAATCTCCTTTCAGTCGAATTTGCGGAAAAAGAAAGCAAAAACTGTCATTTACACACAATTCTATATGTATTAAACACTTTACAGGTTACATCCCGATTTATATATGTTTGTAATCAGCGGTTTTCTGAAAAATACTTGAAAAGTACATAAAACAGTTGATTTAGTTCAAAGGAAGTCCTACATGAACAAAAAGACCCATCTGATATGATGGGCCTCTGTTCCGTCGTGTATGATTTTCAGTTACGTCTTCCGTCCCTGAGGATAAGGCAGCTGGACTGTCTGTCAAGGTACAAAGAGCTCTGTGTCCTTCTCAGTGCCGTACATGGAGTTGCAGGAGAGAGATCATCGAAGATGCACATTGCAACCGCTTTCGCCTTCCTCTGGTCCGGGCATGAGCAGATGATGTTCTTCGATGAGATTATCTCGTGTATGGACATTGTGATGGCCTTTGTGGGGACTTCGTCGATGTTGCTGAACCATCCCTCTCCGACCTGCTGTCTTCTCGATCTTCTCTCAAGCTCGACAGTGATGTACGGATCGGTTGCATCGAAGTCTGCAGGAGGATCATTGAATGCAAGGTGTCCGTTCTCACCGATGCAGATGAATGTGACATCAAGAGGGTAGTCCTTCATAAGGGCATTCATCTCAGTCAGTGTCTTCTCCGTATCCTCGCTTCTGGAGATCGGGTGGAAGCTTCCGACAGACGGCAGGTAGTTTATGAAGTTCTCCTTCAGGAATGTCTCCGAAGAGGCCTTGTGTCCGTCAGGAATTCCGATGAACTCGTCGAGAAGGAAGATGTTCACCTTGCTCCAGTCTATCTCCATCGTTCTGAGCGCCCGGAGCATCTCAAGCTGGCTTGTGCCCGTGACAAAGGCCACATTCGCCTTGCCGGTCTTCTGTATGGCCGATCTGATGTAGTGTCTGCCCATTGCCGCAGCCTGTGATCCGAGTTCGATCTTGTTTTCACATATGGTGATCCGCATAGCCCTCTCCTTGATAGATGAATATAGCAGACAATGGAACGAATGGCTATCAGAGGAAATCCCTCATTCCCGGAACAGCCGGTGACTTCTCAGTACAGGATGCAGAATCTTTTTCTTTACAAGGTCATGATACTATACTAATATACTAGTATATCAGTAAAAACAAGAAAACAAGAGGAGAGAATCATTATGCAGATGACAATGAGATGGTTCGGTGATAAGTTCGATTCGGTCAAGCTCTGGCAGATCAGACAGGTACCAGGTGTGACCGGAGTCATCACGACACTTTATGATATCCCGGCAGGGGATCTCTGGCCGATCGAGAGAATCCAGGCCCTGAAGAAGGAAGTCGAGGATGCAGGCCTCACGATCGCAGGAATCGAGAGCGTCAACATCCATGATGACATAAAGATCGGCAAGCCGTCCCGCGACAAGTATATCGAGAACTACATCCAGACACTTGAGAATCTCGCCAAGTGCGACATCAAGCTTGTCTGCTACAACTTCATGCCTGTATTCGACTGGACGAGAACGGATCTCGCGAAGGAGAGACCGGACGGAGCCACAGTCCTCGCATATGATCAGAAGGTTGTCGACTCGATCGATCCACAGGTCTTCTTTGATCAGACGACAGGAAACTCCAATGGCTATGTCATGCCGGGCTGGGAGCCTGAGAGACTTGCCCGCGTGAAGGAGCTTTTCGAGGCATACAAGGATGTGACAGAGGAGAAGCTCTTCGACAATCTCGTATACTTCCTCAAGGCCATCCAGCCTGTATGTGAGAAGTATGGAATAAAGATGGCAATTCATCCCGATGATCCGGCATGGCCTGTATTCGGTCTTCCGAGGATCATCACATCGAAGGAGAAGATCCTCCGCCTGATGAATGCTGTGGATGCTCCGTTCAACGGACTCACATTCTGCGCAGGATCCTTCGGAACGAATCCTCAGAATGACCTTCCGGGCATCATCAGAGCTCTTCCGGGCCGTGTGCACTTCGCACATGTGAGAAATCTCCATCACTTCGCTCCTGGAATCTTCGAGGAGGCTGCACATCTCTCATCTGACGGTTCATTCGACATGTATGAGATCGTCCGCGCTCTCTATGAGACAGGATTCGACGGTCCTATCCGCCCTGATCACGGAAGAGCTATCTGGGGAGAGGTCTCGATGCCTGGCTATGGTCTTTATGACAGAGCTCTCGGTGCTGAGTACATCCTCGGACTCTGGGAAGCAGTCAAGAAGAGCGAGGAGAGACTGAAGTAAGATGAGACGCACATCGAGCGAAGCAATCTACGACGCACTCAAAGACGAGATAATCTTCCTCAGGCGCACGCCCGGGGAGGAGATCTCTCCTCAGGAGGTGTCAGATAAGTTCGATGTCTCACGTTCTCCCGTGCGCGATGCCCTCATGAGGCTCAGGTCCGATTCCCTTGTCGTCATGAGGCCACAGCGCGGATGCTGGGTGTCCAGAATAGACCTCAGCAAGGTGGAGGATGAACGGTTTTTCCGCCTTGCTCTGGAAAAGAGTGCTATCGAGCGTTTCAGAGATTACATGAAGAGCTCGGATATCACGAGGATAGAGTATTTCATAGAGCTGCAGACCGAGGCCCTTGAGGCGAAGGACATCGTCGGTTTCTACAACGCCGATGATGACATGCACGCCATATTCTTCGAGGCTTCAGGGCTTTCAAGGATCTGGCAGCTCATACTCCGTGAGACGTCAAATCACAGGCGCATGAGGATTCTCTCGCTTGTATCTGACGAGGTGCTGGAGAAGAATATCGAACAGCATCGGGCACTTGTCGATGCTCTTTCGAAACGTGATTTCCAGCTTGCTCTGTCGATCGAGGTGGAGCATCTTTCGAAACTCAGGTATGAGACGAAGGCCATTGTCGAGGCCCATCCTGAGTATTTCATCTACAAAAAGGAAGAAGGTTGATTATGAAACTTAGTAATGAGGGGCTCAGAGCTCCAGGATGGAAAGAGAAGGGATACAAGCTCTTCAGCTATGACAGGGATCAGGTGATCAAGGCAACACATGACGCACCTGTATGGGTTCATTTCGGAGCAGGCAATATCTTCCGCGGCTTTCCGGCACGTCTTGAGCAGATGCTCATCGAGCAGGGACTGACCGACAAGGGTATCATCGTAGGTGAGGGTTTTGATTTCGAGATCATCAGCGACATCTATGATAAATATGACCGTCTCACACTTCTTGTCACACTCAAGTCCAACGGCTCGATAGACAAGGAGATCGTAGGATCCGTGACAGAGGCATATCCGTGTGACTATCAGTTCGCCGATGCATGGAAGAGATTCGGAGAGGTGTTCACCAATCCTTCACTGCAGATGGTCTCCTTCACCATCACCGAGAAGGGCTATGCCCTCAAGAATCCTCAGGGTGAGTTCTTCCCCGGCTATGTGAACGACTTCTCAGCCGGTCCCGGAAAGTGCTCCATGTTCCTCTGCCGCCTTGCAGAGCTTCTGCTGATGCGCTACCGCGCAGGAGCATATCCTATCGCACTTGTCTCTATGGACAACTGCTCCCACAACGGAGAGAAGGTGGAGGCAGCCATCACCACGATCGCACATGAGTGGTGCTCGAAGGGTCTGGTGGAGAAGGGCTTTGAGGAGTATGTGAACTCTGACAAGGTCTCATATCCATGGTCGATGATCGACAAGATCACACCGCGCCCGGACCAGAGTGTCGCGAAGATGCTCAAGGATGACGGCTTTGAGGATACAGAGGCTGTTGTCACCAGCAAGCACACATACATCGCACCGTTCGTGAATGCGGAGGAGTGTGAGTATCTCGTCATCGAGGACAAGTTCCCCAACGGAAGACCACAGCTTGAGAAGGCAGGCGTGTACTTCACAGACCGTGACACAGTCAACAAGGTCGAGAAGATGAAGGTCTGCACATGTCTCAATCCGCTTCACACAGCACTCGCTGTCTTCGGATGTCTTCTCGGATACACACTCATCGCAGATGAGATGAAGGATGAGGACCTCGTGAAGCTTGTGAAGACAATCGGGTACAAGGAAGGACTTCCTGTCGTTGTCGATCCCGGAATCATCGAACCCAAGAAGTTCATCGATGAGGTTGTCGGCATAAGGATTCCTAATCCGTTCATGCCTGATACTCCGCAGCGCATCGCGACAGACACATCACAGAAGCTCTCGATCCGCTTCGGCGAGACAGTCAAGGCATACCTCGCTTCTGACAAGCTCTCCATCGATGATCTGAAGTGCATCCCGTTTGTCTACGCAGGCTGGCTCAGGTATGTGATGGGCGTTGACGATGAGGGCAAGACATTCGAGCCATCTTCCGATCCGCTTCTTTCCTATGCTCAGGATGCTCTCAAGGGCATCGGGCTCGGCTACAAGGGTAGTCTTGACCAGCTGAAGGACATCCTTTCCAACCAGAAGATCTTCGGAGTCAATCTCTACGAGGCCGGACTGGCTGACAAGGTCCTTTCACACTTTGCATCGATGATCGAGGGACCGGGCGCTGTCAGGGCAGCTCTCCACAAGATCGTCGGCTGATTATTGCAGGCATCATGATGCCTGTGTTCCTTTTCCCGGGTGAGGGATTCCCAAACCCGGGAAGATGAGGTAGAAAGAACCATGACCGCATCTGCGGTGCTGAGGTTTGGATGGCTGCAACTCACAGATTCAGGATATTCTCAAGCGTCAGGGATTATCTATTTCTTCTTGTAGGAACCGCGATTGCCGCAACGGCTACGACCATATTCTACACGCCTGCACACATAACAGGCGGAGGTGCTACGGGTATCGGCACTATCTTCTACTATCTCTTCGGATTCGATCAGGGTGTCGTTATGATGTGCATAAACATCCCGATAGTCCTCTTCGGTATGAAGGTGTTCGGCTGGAAGTACGGCATCAGGACACTGATAGGTTCCATAACGCTCTCGCTCTGGACCTCGATCATAGGAAACCTCACAGGATACAGAGGCTTTCTCGATTATTCAGAACCTATAAACATTCTTCTTTCCGCGATATTCGGCGGCTGTCTCATGGGAGCAGGTGTAGGCCTGACAATGAAAAGTGGAAGCAACACCGGCGGTACTGACATCGTCTCACAGATAGTCACCCATTATTTCCCTGTGTCCGTCGGTACGGTGTCATTCTCTGTGAATGCCATAGTTGTCTCATGCGGCGGTATTTTCTTCGGCTTTCAGGCCATGCTCTTCGCAATCATCGCCATGTACATCTCAGCTCAGCTCACGAACTATGTGCTTATGGGATTCGGCACGAACATGGCGAAGGCAGTTTACATACTCTCTGATGACCGCATCTCACTGATCTCACAGGAAGTGATATCACAGCTGGGGCGGGGTGGCACGATCTTCCGCGGGAGCGGGATATATACAGCCAAGGAGCACAACATGCTTCTTGTCATCGTGCCGAACAACCAGCTCAACAGGCTGCTTCAGATCATAAGCCGCTCAGATGCCTCGGCTTTCGTCTTCATAACCGAGGCATATGAGGTTATAGGCAAGGGTTTCCAGCAGCTTAGGAGAATTGCCGGAAACCACGACTGATCAGTTCTTCTCGCCTCCGATGTGGCGGAGGAACTCATCGTATCCGTCCTTGTCCGTCTCGCCCGGCTCATACTCGGTGAGAGGATAGTGCTCCATCACGAAATCTATGTCCTTGTCTCCTCTGCCTGAGAGATTCACGAGGATCTTCTTTCCTTTTCCCAGTTCCTTCGCAAGCTTCACGCCATAGGCCACTGCATGTGAAGACTCAAGAGCCGGTATGATTCCCTCCATGCGGGAGAGTGCGTAGAAGGCCTCGACAGCCTCCCTGTCCGTTGCGGTCTTATAGTTGACACGGCCGATGGAGTGGAGATAGCTGTGCTGGGGACCTACGCCGGGGTAGTCCAGACCTGAAGCGATCGAATATACAGGAAGAGGCTGACCGTCCTTGTCCTGAAGGACCAGTGACTTGAAGCCATGGAGGATTCCCACAGTTCCTTTGCTGATGGTCGCTGCATGCTTTCCTGTCTCAAGTCCCTTTCCGGCAGGCTCTACACCATAGAGCGCTGTATCCTTGTCCTCAAGGAATGCTGAGAAGATACCCATTGCGTTGGAACCGCCTCCGACACATGCGACAACGGCATCAGGAAGGGATCCTGCGTATGAGAGCATCTGCTCCCTTGCCTCGATACCGATGATTGACTGGAAGTCACGGACCATGGCCGGGAACGGGTGAGGACCTACGACAGAACCGATGCAGTAGATCTGTGTCACAGGATCCGCAAGGTATGCCTCGAATGCCGCATCGACAGCGTCTTTCAGCGTTTTCGTGCCCCTCTCAACGGATATTACTCTCGCTCCGAGAACCTTCATCCTCGATACGTTCGGAGCTTCTTTCGCCACATCGACTGCGCCCATGTAGATATCACAATCGAGACCGAGAAGGGCTGCGGCTGTTGCGAGTGCTACTCCATGCTGACCTGCGCCTGTCTCTGCGATGATCTTCTTCTTGCCCATGTGCTTGGCAAGAAGAGCCTCCCCGAGACAGTGGTTGATCTTATGCGCCCCTGTATGGTTGAGATCCTCTCTCTTCAGATAGATCTCAGCCCCTCCCGCAGCTTTTGAAAGCCTCTTCGCATGGTACACAGGGCTGGGACGTCCCGTGTAGTGCTCATTGAGATCCTTCAGCTCACTGATGAATGAAGGATCTGCTGAGATCTCCTCATATGCTTCCTCGACTTCCTTCATCACTTTCTCAAGCTGTGGTGGAAGGTATGAGCCGCCGAACTCACCGAAGTATCCGTTCTTATCGGGAAGGTTTTCTGTATTGATTGCTGCTGTTACAAGATTCATATGTCATCTCCTTTGTTGCGTTGTATAGTAACGCTACT
>CALXON010000076.1 GCA_944389985.1 uncultured Spirochaetaceae bacterium
CGTCAAGCCCGAGCGGCATCAGGACGGGAATCATCAGGAGAGGGAATACAAGAGCAACGGAAACGGATATGACTGAGGCATAACGTGCGTATCCGATTGCGGACATGAAGCTCTGGGTCGCGAACGAGAACCACCTTGTGATGTATGTGAATGCGAAAAGGCGCATTGCAGAAACTCCGAGACTGAGTATTCCGGTCTCCGCCTCATCTATGAAGAGTCTCACACACGCTTCAGGGAAGAAGAACAGAAGCATTGCAGACAACACTGATATAACTGCACCAGCTCCATAGCAGTACTTCTCTATCGCGATCACCCTGTCGTGCTTTCTCGCACCGTAGTTATATCCCACAGCAGGCTGCAGGGAGTCACAGGTACCATACAGAAGCGGAATTATGACACCATCCGCAGACATCAGGATACCGTAGACACTGACAGCTGCAGCTCCTCCTTCTGCCAGGAGTATCACATTCATCACGATTGACGTGATCCTTCCCGCGATATTCGACAGGAATGTCGGAGTGCCGCAGGAGAATACGGTGTAGATCATCTTCCTTGAGAACACAGGTTTCCTGAACTTCAGGACAAGAGAGCCTCTGAAGAAAGGAAGGAGGCCTATGAGAAGGGCGAAACTCATACCAAGTGATGTCCCTGCTGCCGCCATTCCAATATCCCCTTTCATGACAATGAGGACGAAAAGCTCTGCTGCGGTACAGACAAACGCCATGAGTATATTCATGAAAAGAGAGTATCTTATCTTTCCCGATATCCTCAGATAGTTGTCAACTGCGAAAAGCAGACCGGTAACCGGCGTGAAGAGTGCATAGATCCTCACATAGTCAACGGCATATGGCACGAGGTGCGCATCCGCTCCCATGATCTCGAACATCACCGGTGATATGAACCATAGAATCAGACCGATTATGGCATTGGTAATCATTATCATGATCACCGATGCGGAGAAGATATTGCTGGCCTCTTCCCTGTTCTTCTTCCCCAGCTCTATCGCTATCGGGACAGATGAGCCTACTCCGATCAGGTCGGAGAGTGCGAAGTTGATAAGCACGAACGGCAGGGCGAGCATCATTCCCGCCAGGGCTTCCGTTCCCAGTATCCGTCCTATGAATACTCCTTCCAGAAAGTAATAAAGAGACGATGCGAGCATTCCGATCGCACCTGGAATTGCCGCCTTGAAAAACAATCTGCCTGGCTTTGTTTCCGCAAAGAACTTGTCAGGACTGCTGGACATATTGATCCTCCACTGTATATGAAAAACCATGGAGTAGCTCTATACTCAATACCATGAACAACAGAAAAAGGAACACGTTCAGGACAAATGAGTTCGCAGCGGTATTCGGTATAAAGAAGGATACTCTGCTCTATTACGACAGGATAGGACTCTTTTCCCCTTCATTCAGGACATCAAACGGTTACAGATACTACACGGATGAGCAGACGGAAATCCTTTCCGCAATACTGTCTCTCAGAAGTCTCAATGTGCCGATACAGATGATTCAGGAGTACTTCACGGGCCGTTCTCCTGAGAACTTCATCAACCTGATAGACATGGAAAGGATAAAAGCCGATGAGGAGATAAGGAGACTCGAGAACATAAAAAGGAATATCTCCGGGACAGAGGCGCTCATAAGAGAAACCCTTCTTTCAGAAAAGGACAAAGTCTTCTATCTCGATATGGATGAAAGCTTCATAATTGAAAGCCGCTATTATGATGTCATTGCTGACGACAGCACTTGGAATCTTCTTTACAAGGAATTCATTACTGAAATCGATGCTGATACCATCATGACAATGGGATCAAGACTTTCAGCAGAAGATGTGTCAGACGGAATATTCAACCGTATAAAGAGTGTATACACCACATCATACAGAAAGAGCAGGAGCATGCTTGAGAAAGGTCTCTATGCTGTAATCTATGTAAAAGGACCTTATTCCAGACTTGATGACGGATACCGTACTCTCATAGACAGCATAAAGGAAAATGGTTACAGGCTGTCATCAGATGCCTTTGAGGACTATGTAATATCAGGAAGAGAGACAGATGATCCAGAGGAGTACATCACAAGAATAAGGATCAGGGTGGAGAGATGATCAGAAGCTGATCATGTCCGTTCCCTCTCCCCTGATCTCCTCCCAGTCTTTCCTGAATGTCCTCACGGCATCAGCGACCAGGGATGAGGAGATAGCCGCATCCAGAATATCAGGATCACAAGTTACCGCATGTGCTCCTGATCTCCACGAGGAGAGGATCTGTCTCACATTCTTGTATGATGCTCCGAGAATGCGCCCCCGGCCATCTGCATCAACATGTTTTCTCAAAGCTTTTATGACACCGTCCGCATCGATGGAGTTGTTCTCCATCCTGTTGTAATAGACAGCAAGATAGTCAGCACCTGAGAGCAGGGCGAGGACACCCTGGAGTTCTGTATAGATTGCGGTGGCCGTTATATGGAATCCGTCAGAGGAGAGGAGCCTCATTGCCCTGAGACCTTCCCTTGTCACCGGGATCTTCACATATACATCAAGACCGAGTCTGTCCGCGATATGATGGCATTCACTGATTATTCCGTCTGCTGTATCGGATACCACCTGCACATGCAGCGAAGAGCTGTTGCCTATGATTTCCTTTATGGAAAGAAGATGGTCCCATAGTGGAACATCACCTTCCTTACGCAGAATCGTCGGGTTGGTGGTCACTCCTGAAACAGGATAATACTCTGTCGCAGTCCTTATTTTCTCAAGATCCGCAGTATCTATGAAAAGTTCCATATGGAAATTCTAGCAGACATTTCCGAATATAAAATCCTTCAGACCGGATTTTCCAGCCTGAAGGATCCAATATACCTTTCTTTTCAGAAAGTCTCTTCAGATCAGTAGTTCTGACCTACAAGCTCGAAATATGCCTGAGGATGAGCACATACAGGGCATACCTGAGGAGCCTTCTTTCCTACCACGATATGGCCGCAGTTCCTGCACTTCCAGATCATGTCTCCATCTCTTGAGAATACAAGGCCTTCCTCTACATTCTTGAGAAGGGCAAGGTATCTCTCCTCATGATGCTTCTCAATAGCGGCTACTCCTCTGAACTTTGCAGCAATCTCCTTGAAGCCCTCTTCCTCTGCTACCTTGGCGAACTCTGCGTACATATCTGTCCACTCATAGTTCTCGCCCTCTACAGCTGCCTTGAGATTCTCAGGTGTTGAATGGATGTCACCGCCCTCAAGATACTTGAACCAGAGCTTTGCATGCTCTTTCTCGTTCTCTGCTGTCTCAAGGAAGATGGCAGCAATCTGCTCATAGCCTTCCTTCTTTGCCTTTGATGCGAAATAAGTATACTTATTCCTTGCCTGGCTCTCACCTGCGAATGCAGCCTGAAGATTAGCCTCAGTTCTTGATCCTTTCAGTTCCATTTTTCATTCTCCTTCTCTTTCTCTCTGCAATCCTTGCAGATACCTTCGAATATCAATTCATGGGATGTGATCTCAAATCCATCTTCCATGCAAACCGCTTTATCAAGTGCAGCACTATCATATGATACATCAACATCGAAGACCCTGCCGCAAGATTTGCATACCGCATGGGAATGCTTGTCAGTACGGTGGTCAAACCTGGCTTCCCATCCATCTGTGGAAATCACCCTTCCGATCTTCCCGTCACTGTAAAGTGATGCGAGGTTACGGTAGACCGTCGCCTTCGATATCGATTTGTACTTCGATGATATCACCTGGTAAACATCATCTGCACTGGGATGCCCAGGATAATGGAGCACAGCATCATATGTGAGCTCCTTCTGCATCGTGTTCCTTTTTTCCTTCATATTGATAATCGTTATTAATAAAGTATAGTTATTATGATGTTTTGTCAAGAGAAAAGACTGCACGAGGCAGCCTTCTCCCAGTATACGGTTTCTGCTACTTTACAGGGATGATCCTCACCTGCTTGTAAAGTCCGTCCCCCTCACTCTTCGTATCAACACCTTCGACATCATTCAGTGCTGTATGGACAAGACGGCGCTCAAATGGATTCATCGGATCAAGAAGTCTTGAACGGCCTGTGCGCTTGACCATTTCCGCAGTCTTGTATGCGTTTCTGATGATCTGCTCCTCATGTCTCATCCTGTAGTTCTCACTGTCAACGACAATCTTCAGATCAGGATCAAGATTACCGGCATATACATTGACAATCAGCTGTATCGCATCAAGGTTCTTTCCCTTCCTGCCGATGAGTATTGATGAGTCGGTGCTCTCAATGCTGATGCCGATTTTGCTGTCCCTGCGGAATGAGATGGATGCGCTGCCTGTGTATCCCATCTTCTGGATGAGTGTCTCCACAAAGTCAACGATCTTCCTCTCATTCTCACTCTCTGCCTCAGGATTGCATATACCGCTCACCTCGGCAACAGGTTCATCGAAATCATCGGAAGAGTCATCATCACTGCCATAATAGACTCTGATCTTCACATTTCCTTTCTTGAAGAGACCCTTTCTGGAACTCTCGAGAATCTCGACATCAAACTGATCCCTCTCAAGTCCGAGTTCCTCAACTGCCTTATCTATAGCTTCCTGTTCGGTTCTTCCCTCAAAATCACTCTGCATATTACTTTCTCCTACTTCTCTTCTTAGCGTCCTTCTTCGCAAGCTTCTCCGCATCGCGCTCAGCGATCTCCTCTGCGAATGCCGCCTTTTTCTTCTTGTTGACGAAGATCTGCTGTCCGATTGATATAACGTTCACAGTAGACCAGTAGAGAAGAAGACCAGACGGTGCGTTATACATGATGAAGAAGAACATTATAGGCATACCGTAAGTCATGAATGCCATCATTCCTGCCTGAGACGAAGCTGCTGTTGAACTGGACTGTGTTATCTTCATCGAGAGTATCATCGAGATGACATAGAGTACCGGAAGCAGATGTACGTCAGCTCCAAGAAGAGGAATGCTGAACGGCAGTGTGAATATGGTATCAGGAATTGAAAGGTCATTTATCCAGCCCGGAATGAACATCGATCCTCTGAGGTCGAAGTTCGTGTTGAGAAGACCGTAAAGCGCAATGAATATCGGGAACTGGATGAGCATTGGAAGACATGATCCCATAGGATTGATTCCCTCTTCCTTATAGAGCTTTGCCATTGCCGCATTCTGTGCCTCCGGGTTGTCCGGGAACTTCTGCTTGATCTCCTCGATCTTGGGTGTGAGGGCTCCCATCTTGGCAGTTGAATCCATACCTTTCTTGGATATCGGCTGCAGGAGGAGCTTCACGAGGATCGTGAGGAGTATGATGGATATTCCGTAGTTGTTCACGAAACGGTTGAAGAACTGGAGTATCCAGTTGAGTATAGCCTCGAGCCATGAAAGCCAGTTGCCGTCAATGACCTTGTTCAGGCTGCTTTCATTGAGACCATAGATGTTCTCTCCCATCCTGTTGTAGATATCGAGATACTTTGAAGCCTTCGGTCCGGCATAGAATGAATAGATATCATTGATGAGTGTTCCGTCATTATCCCTTGAAAAGTGCATTATATTCTTCTGGGATATTCCCTCATCAAATGTTGCCTGCTCTGCAGATACTGAGGATATGGCGACATCCTCATCCGGCATCAGAACGAAAGCGAAGTACTTTCCTGAAAGGCTCATCCAGTCAACAGGCTCATCAGCCACGAATACTCCATCTGAGTACTTTATGTTGCTGCTGTCCTTCTTGTCAGCGTATTTGACCTCCATTCTTCTCCAGTCATAATTTGAGGAGAGAGACTGGAACGCAGGACCAATCTGAGGTCCTACAGAGATGGTATATGCTGAATTTCCGTCACTGATTGATACCGGAGTGCCATCTTCCTTATACATTCTGACAGACATCTGCATGAGGTATTCCTCATTCAGAGGTATCGCATAAGCTTTCTCAATGGTGAAATTCTCTCCATCGGCTGTCTGGAAATCACGGGTGAATGTCACTCTTGTTATGTCATTTCCCTCATGCACAGGTGAGATGTCAATTTCAGAAACAGTATGGCTGAAGACATCGTCTATTACAGTGTTTCCGGCATGGAGAGTGAATATGTTCTCATCGTTCTGATCTTTGTAGACAAGCTCGACAGGCTCAGTTCCATCAAGATGATTGATGAGCTTTATCGATGATATTGATGCTCCTGCGGGATCGAATCCGATCTCGAATTCACCGCTTGTGACGGTAAAAGGCGTCGGATCAGGCTCCTCACCCGTCGCTGTTATCGTATCTGTCTGCACGACTGAGACAGAATCTGAAGCTGATGACTCCTCTGCAGCAACCTGGCTTTCCGCCTGAAGTTCCGCACTGGCCATCTCCTCTTCCATGAAAAATGTCTGGACTGTCATACCGGCAGTGATGACTATTACTGACAGTATGATGGCAATGATAGTGTTCCTATCCATCTGAACTCCTTGGATTTATGTATCTGGAAAGCTGAATAGGAAAACTCTGCTGATGAGACTGATGGAGCTATCTTCGGTATACCCTGTCCAAAAGCTTTGTGAAATTGGACTCAAGCAAAGAGAAACCGGAGACCTTTCCAGGATACACGACGAGGACCATGTCCTGTCCTTTGCCCTGAGCAGGACACTCTTCCTGAATTCTTCCGGGATAGCATCTGAATATCTCTTTTGCTCTGCGCCTTACAAGATTTCTGTCCACCGCTCTGCCGAAATGCTTCGCAGGTATGACTATGATGCGATCATATCCGAAATCATTAGAAGAACTAATCAATCGCATTCCAGAACAGGAATATGAACGTCCTTCCCTGAAAATGCGATTGATCTCCTGCTTCTTTCTGATGATTTCTCTCTTAGTAAGGCTTCTTCTCATCGCTGACCGTGAGGCTGTGTCTGCCCTTTGCACGGCGGCGAGCAAGAACCAAACGGCCTCCCTTTGTAGCCATTCTAGCACGGAAACCGAACTTTCTAGTCCTCTTCATCTTGCTTGGATGATAGGTTCTCTTTCCCTTGTAACTCATAGATTTACTCCAATTCCAACGCTGTTAAGCGGTTATTATCATCATATTGTGGCGCACGTCCACAGCTAGAAGATATTATCAGACGCGATAACAGAGGTCAATATGCGCGTTTTACATGCATTCCTGTTATCTTCATTTCAGGAAAACATCTTGAATATCCGGACAGAATCGATCTTTTCCTCAGCATCAGAAGTGAATAGGCTGCCGGAGATTTGACAATCACATTGATCTTGCCGTCATCAACTCCGGAAAACTCTGTTATTCCCACAAGTTCCTTTCCTGCTATTTCCGTCCATGCCTTATGCAGTGAGGATCCTGAGACGGTCCCCACCTCAGATACATATTCAGAGACAAGATCCTGTATGTTCTTCACTTCAATTGACACCTGAGAAACTCCCGTTTACAGCATTATATGTCAGAGCATCACGTTCTGAACCGAAATATGATTCACGGGGAAGAAATGTGAAGAAAGCCTGTGAATAACCATCCAGTTCGGAAAGCAGCATCGATCTCTTTGCAGCATCCAGCTCAAGAAGGACATCATCTATCAGAAGAACAGGCTGCTTTCCTGTCATCTTCGTGAAATATCTGGCTTCAGAGATCCTGAAAAGAATGGAGCAAAGTCTTATCTGACCGGTTGAACCGACAGCTGCGAACGGACCGGAAGGAGACATCACTGAGAATCTGTCACGGTGTATGCCGCTTGTCGTTGTCATCATCTTCAGGTCTCTCTCTTCCGTTTCCTCAAGATATGAGATGATCTCACTTTCTGACTGGAAGTCTCCCCATGATGGCTGATATCTTATATCGAGATCCATACCGCTCTCAGATATCTTCCTGAAAAGAGATGGGAATATCATGTTGAAATCATAGACAGCCGCAGCTCTCTCCTTCATTATCTCAAGACCGGCGGAAGCAAGTCTCTGATCATACAGATGCATTATATCTCTCTGATTATTCCTTATCGCAGCATTCCTCTGTGAGAGAATTATCCTGTATGTCCTTATCGAATCGAAAAATGATGGAGAATGAAGACTCATCATCTGATCGAAGAACTTCCTTCTCACATCAGGCTCACCCTTTATGAATCCTATATCATCATGAATGAAAGCTATGCACGGAAAACGGTATATCAGTTCCTTTCTGTCATTGATTTCCTTTCCGTCAATCAGTATCCTGCGCTTACCTTCATAGAAAGACGTGGTTATCCTCTCTGTCTCACCATATTCATTCTCGAATTCACCTGAGATCGAGAATCCTTCCGTACCATGTCTCACTGCTTCCTTGAGATGCTGTGTACGGAATGATGATCCATAGGAAAGAGTATACAGAGCTTCTATGAAATTTGTCTTTCCCTGTCCGTTCTCACCTGTAAGGATTATATCCCTGGCATCAGTTGGTGTCTCAGCCAGGGATATGTTTCTGAAATTACAGATCTTTACATTCAGAAATCTCATCAGTTCTGCATAGGCATAAGAACATAGATATAGTCCTTATCCGGCTCTGGAGAGATAGTAAGCGCAGCAGATTCAGATCTGAACATTATCTTCATGAAATCCGAGTCTATCTTCTTCACGGGAACATGCAGGAGCGTGGAATTGAAAGTTATTCTCACAGCCGGTCCGCTGTACTCACATGATATCTTCTGCCTGCTGTCTCCGAAGTCAGTGTTCTCACCTGACACTTCTATGCAGTTTTCGGAAAGCTCGACGAATATCCTCTTTGACTTCTCATCAACGAAGATAGATGTGAATGATACAGCTTTCTCAAGATCATCAGTTCTTAGAACACATTTATACTCGAGATTCTTAGGTATGACCTTCTCATAATTAGGATAGTTTCCTGAAATAAGGGCTGAATATATGGTCCTGTCACCTATTCTCGCGAATATGGATCCTTCCTTCACAGCTATTGAGAGCACTCCCTCTCCGCTTGCGATGCTCTTTATCATCGAAAGGAACCTTACAGACATTATGCATGGCCTGAACTCAGGTATCTCCTGCTCGAAAAGGCGCTTTACACAGGCAAGTCTCTTTCCGTCTGTAGCTACCATCACAAGCTTTCCTTCCTTCTTCTCCATATAAACACCTGTAAGGAAGTGCCTGTTGTCCTCATCTGCCACAGCAAATGAAGTCTTGTCTATCATATCGATGAAATCACGCTGGGTTATTGAGAAGTATGATGAATCCTCCACACTCTCAAGCTCAGGAAATCTCGAAGCCTCTATGGTCTTCATGTTGGCACTGAAGGACTCGCTTTCAACGGGGCGTATGCTGAGAATTCCATTCTCCTCCAGAACCTCAATCTCTACATCATCCGTATTCTTGAGAACATTGCTGAGCTTCTCACAGAAAACAGTAGTCGAGCCTGGGATTGATACAGATACAGGTATGGATGAAGTGAATCCCATCTGCTGATCATAGGCCTTTATCGTAAGAAGCTCATTTGATACCTCAAGAAGGACATTGCTGGATATTGAAAGTGAATTCTTCTTGCTTGCAAAATTGCTTGCATACTCTATTTCTTGTCTCAATGATGAGCACTGGCATGTGAATTTCATCTCGTTCTCCTATTATTGTTAATATTATCATAAATAAAAGATAGTAATAATAATAGAGTGATGTGAAATTGTGGAAAACAAGCTTAATTTCTTATGAACAAGCTAATTGGGTTGTGGATAACTCTGTGAATAAAACATCATGTTTTTCCACAGTTTCCACAATGGTTCATTATATGATGAAAAAGCCTGTGGAAAAGTGATTGTCTGATCCACAGGTTTTCAAGAGTTTTTCAACAGGTTATCAACAGACTTTTCCACAGCCTGTGGAAAACTCACTCAAGAAGACTCTTCTCTATCGAACTGACAGCGTTTCTGACAGATTCATCTGTATCGAGAAGTGATTTTATCCTTTCCACAGAGTGCATTATTGTAGTGTGATCCTTTCCGTTCATCATCTTTCCGATCTCTGAAAGTGAGTATGAAGTCAGTTTTGAAGAAAGGTAAATTGAGATATGTCTTGCAAGAATGATGTTCTTATTTCTGCTTTTTCCCTTGATATCATACTCTTTTATGTTGAAATAGGATGCTGTTTTACGGATGATCGCATCTATTGATATATCATTGTTCTTGATAGCAGGTTCTACTATGAAGTTCTTGAGATGCTCTTTCGCTATATCAAGAGTTATAGGTTTTCCTACAAGTTCTGAGAATGAGCTAAGAGTGGTGAGAGCACCTTCAAGATCCCTTATGTTCGTATCGATGCTCTGACAGATGAACTCAAGTACATCATTATCGAGTTTATAGTTTCTTTCCCTGCATTTCTGTATTGCTATGGCCATTCTTGTCTCATATGCAGGAGGCTGGAGATCTACATTAAGACCTTTTCTGAACCTTGTTTTGAGTCTGTCCGTTATATCGGTAAGTTCCGTTATAGGTCTGTCGCAGGTGAGCACGATCTGCTTGTGATTGTCATAAAGCTCATTGAATGTGTGAAACAGTTCTTCCTGTATCTGGTTCTTCTTCTGCAGGAAATGTATGTCATCGATCAGAAGTACATCCACACTCCTGTATTTGATCTTGAATGCCGATGCCTTGTCTGTGAGAAGAGAATTGATGAACTCATTCGTGAAGCTTTCCGCTGTCACATAGATTATCTTCATCTTGGGATTATGCTCGTCTATGTAGTTTCCTATGGACTGAAGCAGATGGGTCTTTCCAAGACCTACTCCTCCATAGATGAGACATGGATTGTAGCTTATACCGGGATTCTGGGCTATTACCCT
>CALXON010000077.1 GCA_944389985.1 uncultured Spirochaetaceae bacterium
ATATCACCGCATCACCCTTGAGTGGCAGAGAGGAGAGTGTGTACTGGAGTCCCTCATCTATCGTGAGTCTGACGCTGTATCCTTCAATTGACCCACCTGATCCCGGAACGGGCTCCGGCATGAGATAGCTTTCAAGTCTCTTTTCCAGCCCCGATACTCCATGCATATTCTCATCCGTCATTCCGATGAAACGGAAGGAATCTTCAGGAACGAGAAGCCTTCTCCGCTCCCTGTATGTGAATGATAGGGAGTCCTCAAGTCCTCTCTTCTCTATCTCCTCAGTGATCATCTCACTCTCTTCCAGAGATGGAATGCCGCTTACGACGATGAAGCGCGCACCTCCGTCTATCTTCGACTCTATGGATATGGCATTCTCATCGGTGTAGAGAGAGATGAAGGCTGCGAGCATTGATGACGGATGAGCGTTTTCCCTGATCTCGAATCCGTAGTCAGGAGCCTGCAGTGCGATGATGTTTCCATTCCTGTCTGTTATCGTTCCCCTGATTATGGCTGAGGGAAGCTCCGGATCAGTATATGCCGGAGAGATTGTGACGGATGTAAGCATGGCTGTCCGGAAGAGTATCAGAAGTGCCATAAGCGACACGATAAGACTGGCTATCACTCCGGGCTTCTTATTGCCATTTTCATTCATAGCTATTTATAATAGGCCTCAGGTTGAGGATTGTCGATAGATGGGCAGGAACAGTTATGATGACATGCTCCCGGAAGGATACAGGGAGAAACGTTCGGGGAGCAGGGGAACTTCACTTATCATCGCCTTTATCGGTGTCCTCATCACACTGATCGCAATTGTGATCTACCTGATGTTCACTCCACATGACTCATCAGCAGACAATGAGAATGTATCGGCTTCAGCCGTTGCTGTCTCTGTGAGCGAGCCGGAGCTTCTTCAGAACGAGGCTGCCGAGCTCAGGCATTCAGCATCTGATGCGGCTGTGGAGGAGACACCTGTCAGAGAAGTGAAGGTTTCTTCAGGCGGAAACAGTGACAGGCTTTACTCGATCACGGAGTATGAGATCCAGGATGGAGACACACTTGAATCCATTGCGGCCTCATTCGGAGTATCTGTCAACACAATCGTCGATGTTAACGGCATAACGGACATAAGCAGGGCTTCTGCAGGAACTGTCCTTGAGATACCTTCTGTCGACGGTACTCTGTACACAGTCCAGCCCGGCGATACTTCATCATCAATTGCTGACAGAATGTGTCCTGATGCGACAGGGGAGATGCTCCTCGCATTCAACGGCCTTGATTCAGAGCCCGCTGCCGGAACGGTTCTCTTCATACCCGCACCCGGCGCTGTGGCCGACTATGGCATCACATTCCTCTCTCCGATCGAGAACGGAAAGGTTATTCAGGACTACAACTCAGTCTACATGGGTGGAAGGATCAAAGGAGTCGTCATCGCAGGTGATCCAGGTACGGCTGTGCGCGCTGCGGCAGACGGCAAGATCCAGGACTTCCCGTTTGATCAGAAGTATGGAAAAGGAATCGTCGTGTACCATGACGGAGGACGTGAGACAGTCTACTATGGCCTTGAGAGCATAACTGTCGGTACCGGAGATGTGGTGCGTCAGGGAGAGCCTCTTGGATCAATAGGCACAAGCAGCATCTATTTCGGAGAACCTGCGGTCCTATTTGAGATCAGACAGGCCGGAATAGAGATGGATCCCGGCTCATTCCTTGGTTTCTGATAAGAGATCATCATGATTTATTGTTGATTCAGAATCTCATAGCGATAGCATGAGAGGAGTCGAATATGTGCAGGATGACAGTCAATGTAGACACAAAAAATAAAGATATTGTTTCCGCTGCTCTTGCAAAGAAAGGATTTACAATGTCTGAAGCTGTACGCTTTTATATTGATCTTATGGCTAATGACAAGGCAATACTCAATAAGTTTCTGGAAATGATGGAAGATGCAGAAGATTATAGAGCTGCAGAAGAAGCTGAAAAGCGTTTTTCTTCCGGAAATGTTGAGACGTATTCGCTCGACGAAGTAAGAAAGCATCTTGGATTATGACCGTACGATTCGATAAAGAAGCGGTGAAGGAGCTGAAGAAGCTTAACAAGTCAATTCAAAAGAGAGTGCTTTCTTATATGGAGAGATCAAATAGCTTGACGATCCCAGAACAAGAGGGCATGCATTGACAGGTAATCTGAAAGGATATTGGCGATACCGCGTCGATGATTTATGGATAATATGTGTGTTCTTTCCTTGTTTGCTTTTTAATACTTATGATTTGCCATCTAGTCCTTGAAATAGAGATGCAACCTTAATTTCTCTGATTAATTCATAAAATTACCTCTTTTATTCCAAAAAAAGGAGTTTTTTGTTCCAACAAGGAGAATTACTATTGACATGATAAAACGGAGGGGGGGTACATTTAACTTAAATGGAGGATATGAGAGAATGAAGAAAACTGTCATCTCTATCATCGGAATAACACTCATGCTTTTTGCATTCACAGCATGTCAACCTAGATATATTTTTGTGCCTCATGTTCATGCATTTGGCGAATGGACAATCATAAAGGAAGCGACCTGCACAGATGAAGGCGTAAAGACGCGCACCTGTAAACTATGTTCAGAAACCGAAACCAAGATTATTGAGGCTCTTGGTCATGATTTCGATGCTGTAACGAATACATGCACAAGATGCGGTACGGTCAGGCAAGTTATTTCGGCTGAAGACGATTTTTTAACGGCGACACAAAAAGATGGAGATGTTCTCATTATCCTTCAGGAGGATATCACAATTGATATTGCTCCATGGGCAAGACCAGAAAATGATAAGTCTGTGTTTGGTACTGATAAAACAGAGAGCATCGTAATTGACGGTAATGGACATGACATTACATTCAACAATATCGACTCCGACTGGAATGCAATCTATACAAAGAATGAAGATGCAGTTCTCACAATCAAGAATGCCACTATCGACAACTTGGGCCATAATGCTGATGGCGGAACTTGGAATGGCCATGACATAAACTTCAATTGCAGTGTTGTCTTGGATAATGTTACAGCGAACAATGCGATTGCACTTGGAGGAAAGACAGCTACAATAAAGAATTCAACGATCTCTGATGCTGATTGTACAAGTGATGCTTATATGCTTTGGATTCAGGCCAATGGTCAGACCGTAACTGTCGAAGACTGTATAATCAACGGAGTGAGTGCTAGTGGGAAAGGGAACAGAGCCATCAAGATTGCAGATGAGTATGTCGATGAACCAAAGGCTGTTACATTGAATGTTTCCGGTACAACTTTCTCTTCAGACTCGAAAGCTGCCGTCCTCGTTACAAATACAGCTGGTGCAACAATCAACTGGGGTGAAGGAAATGACATCTCAGGAGTAAAAGCTGATACTGTAAACGCTGTATGGAATGATGGAGATAGAGCAAGTTATATGGATCTTGTTAAAGTATACGGTTGTACAATGAAACTGGAACCATAATTCCTTCCGTATGCCCCAAACAGAGCTGGGCTCTTATATCTTTATAGTGGCCCAGCTTTAATTAAGCATTAAGTGTTGTCCCTAGCATTTAAGAAATAGCTTCTCCCCTGATGCATGTTACATAGTAGGGGAGTTTTCTTTTATCATTGAAACAGATAAGCCCTCAGTGTAAGAAATTCATTTTGAGATTTTTTTCTCGCCAATCTCTTTTCTATGAATGCTTTCATGATAATGGCAGTCTTTATGATCAACAACAAAAATCCGGCTGAAGTGTTCAGACAACAGCCGGATATCATATTCCTAGGTATTTTCCTCAGACCCGCTTTCCACAGCAGTTCTTGTACTTCTTGCCGCTTCCGCAGGGGCATGGGTCGTTACGTCCTACCTTAGGCTGGGAACGCACATAAGTCGTACCCGCTGCAGTGGATGCTGATGTGACAGCGGTCCTGACCTCTCCGCGTGGGACATTGCTGAGAGCTGAGGCGGGGGAGTTATGTGTTGTCTCAAGCTTTGCCTGAGGTGCTGTCCTGACCCTGGGCTCTGTAGAGATCCTCACGGCATTTACTGTCCTGCAGACTGTCTCCGTGATGCTCTCGATCATCTCATCGAACGCATCGGAAGCTGTGTTCTTGTACTCCACAAGAGGGTTCTTCTGAGCATAGCTCATCAGGGACGCGGCCTCTCTCAGATCCTCAAGCGCATCGAGATGATCAACCCACCTTCTGTCGATGTTCCTGAGGTAGACGAAGCGGATGAATGCGTTGAAGTTTTCCTTCCCGACCTTCTGCTCCTTCTCCCTGAGATTGGCTATGAGCCTTTCCTTGAGAGCATTCCTGTCATTCACGATCTCCTCATCAGGACGTGTGGAGAAAATTCTCTGGTAGTTCTCGATGAACTTGTCAGTGTCACCCTGTGCATCCTCGAATGCCATGTCAAGGAGCTCGGAGGTATTCTCGATGATCCTTTCTATGAGGTTGTCGGACTCAAGGATCTTGTCGCGCTCAGAGTAGATGAAGTTCCTCTGCTCGTTAAGCACATCATCATACTCAAGGAGCTTCTTCCTTATCTCGAAGTTACGCTGCTCGACACGCTTCTGGGCATTCTCGATCGCATTGTCCAGCATCTTATGCTGAATAGGCTCTCCGTCCTTGAGACCGAGCTTTCCGATCATGTCCCTGAGACCTTCTTTCGCGAAAAGCCTCATCAGAGGATCGTCAAGCGCTATGTAGAACTGGCTGACTCCAGGGTCTCCCTGTCTTCCGGCTCTTCCACGGAGCTGGTTGTCGATGCGTCTCGACTCATGGCGCTCTGAGCCTATGATGTAGAGACCTCCCAGAGACTTGACCTTCTCATAGGCCTTCCTGTATTCAGGCATGATCTCCTGGACTGTCTTCCTGATCTCCTCAGGGGATGCTTCCGTACCGACCTTCTTCATCGCAAGGTGCTCAGGAGATCCTCCGAGCTTGATGTCGGTACCTCTTCCTGCCATGTTCGTCGCGATGGTAACGGCACCTTCTGATCCGGCCTCTCCGATGATATATGCCTCTCTGGCATGGTTCTTTGCGTTGAGGACCTCGTGCCTGATACCTTCCCTTGTGAGGAGTCTTGAGAGCTTCTCACTCTTCTCGATCGATGTCGTACCGATGAGAATTGGCTGTCCGGTCGCATGGATGCGCTTCACATCCTTCACGATCGCATTGTACTTGCATGTCTCGTCGAAGAAGGTGAGATCCGGAAGATCCTTCCTCTGCACCGGCACGTTCGTCGGGATGACCACGACATCGATGTTGTATATCTGCTTGAACTCGGTCGCCTCGGTATCCGCGGTTCCGGTCATGCCCGAGATCTTCTCATACATCCTGAAGAAGTTCTGGAATGTGATGGTTGCGAATGTCTTCGACTGTCCGCGTACGCTCACGTTCTCCTTCGCCTCGATCGCCTGATGAAGTCCCTCAGAGTAACGTCTGCCCTGAAGCACACGGCCTGTGAACTCATCGACTATCTGGACCTCCCCGTCCTTCACGATGTAGTCGGTGTCCTTCTTGTACATGTACTCGGCCCTTACAGCCTGTGTGACATAGTGGACAAGCTCGAAGTTCGCATCATCGTAGAGGGAGTAGACCGTGTTCCCGTTCTCATCGGTTGAGGGCTGGAGCGCACCGTTCTTTCTGAGGATCTCCTCGATATGTGTCATTCCGTCTTTGGTGAATGTGACCTTCTTGCCTTTCTCGTCAAGCTTGAAATCACCTTTCTCATCGAAAGCGGCGTAGGCAGCCCTGTCAAGCTTGTCGACGGCACTGAGCTCATAGTAGTCTCCCGTCTCAGGATCCTTCTCACATTCCTTCAGGAAAGGAACGACAGCCTTCGCGGCTCTCACCTTGGGAGTGTCATCCTCTGACTGCCCTGAAATGATGAGAGGTGTTCTCGCCTCATCAATGAGAATCGAGTCGATCTCGTCGATGATGCAGTAATGGTGTCTTGCCTGGACTTTGGCCTGCAGAGATCCCTTCATGTTGTCACGGAGGTAATCGAAGCCGAACTCATTGTTCGTTCCGTATGTGATGTCGGCCTTATACGCTTCCTTCTTTCTTGCCTCGTCCTGTCCGGGGATCACGACACCGGTCGTCATTCCGAGGAAAGAGTAGACACGGCCCATCCATTCGGCATCTCTCTGTGCAAGGTAGTCGTTGACCGTGACGATATGAACGCCCTTTCCCTCAAGCGCGTTCAGATACGCAGCAGGAACGGACGTAAGCGTCTTTCCCTCTCCGGTCTTCATCTCAAGGATAGAGCCCTGATGAAGTACGATCGCTCCCATGATCTGCACATCGTAG
>CALXON010000078.1 GCA_944389985.1 uncultured Spirochaetaceae bacterium
AGGTTGTTGACAACTCCATCGATGAGGCTATGGCAGGTTACTGCAATGATATCAGGATATTCCTTGAGGATGGTCCTGATGGTGAGATATGCACCGTTGAGGATAATGGACGCGGTATTCCTGTGGACATTCATCCTGAAGAGGGAAAGAGCTCACTTGAGGTTGTTCTCACTCAGCTTCATGCAGGTGGAAAGTTCGATCACAACGCTTACAAGGTCTCCGGAGGACTTCATGGTGTGGGTGTCTCATGTGTGAACGCTCTTTCATCCTGGATGGAAGTCACAGTCCATCGTGCTCCTCATGTCTACAGGCAGGTATATCACCAGGGAATACCTGAAAAGCCTGTTGAGATCGTGGGTGATACGGACAGGACAGGAACGATAGTAAGATTCACTCCTGATTTTGAGATAATGGAGCCTAATTCGTTCAACTATGATACATTGGCTGCAAGATTCAAGGAGCTTTCATATCTCAACAAGGGTATTTCGATAACTATTACCGACAGAAGAACCGAACCGGAGAAGTCAGAGAAATTTCACGCTGAGGGCGGACTCACATCATTCGTGAAGTATCTCAATGAGTATAAGACCACCCTTTTCGATCCAATCTCATTCGACTGTCAGAAAGACGATGTTTCCGTAGAGGTTTCCCTTCAGTACAACGACAAGTACGATGAGAAGATCTATACATTCGTTAACAACATCAACACACGCGAAGGCGGAACTCATCTTTCAGGCTTCAGGGCGGCTCTTTCACGCTGTCTCAACAATCAGCTGAAGAAGAGCGTCAAGTACATGAAGAAGTACTCTGAGAGTCTTGAGGGATCTGATATCTCGGAAGGCCTTACCGCTGTCATCTCCGTGAAGATCCCTAACCCCCAGTTCGAGGGTCAGACCAAGATGAAGCTTGGAAACTCTAATGTGAAAGGTATCGTGGATTCACTTGTCTATGAGAATCTCACGAATTACTTTGATGAGTTCCCTGACTCCATCGATAAACTTCTCGATAAGGTCACAAATGCCGCTCTCGGCCGTGTGGCTGCGAGAAAGGCAAGGGAGAACATCAGGAAGAAGAGCGAAGGCGGTGGTCTTCCTGGTAAGCTTGCGGACTGCTCAGAGCGTGATCCTGAGAAGTGTGAGGTGTTCATTGTCGAGGGAGACAGTGCAGGCGGATCTGCAAAGCAGGGACGTGACAGACAGTTCCAGGCAATTCTTCCTCTCTGGGGAAAGATGCTCAATGTCGAGAAATCACAGGAGGCGAAGGTTCTCAACAATGACAAGCTTCAGCCTGTGATACAGACCATCGGCGCAGGAATCACAAGATACAATGATACCGGAAGGGATACAGAGGACGATGATGATAGAAAGGATGAGAAGGAAAAGACATTCGATCTTTCCAAGGTCCGCTATCACAAAGTCATAATCATGGCAGATGCTGATGTTGACGGATCTCATATCAGAACGCTCCTCCTCACATTTTTCTTCCGTTACATGAGACCTCTCATCGAGGCCGGATATGTATATTTCGCGATGCCTCCTCTCTATAAGATCACGATAGGCAAGAAGGTCTTCTATGCCTATGACGAGGTGGACAAGAAGAGGATTCTTGCTGAGAACGCACAGGGAATTGACGAGAACAAGATACCTATTCAGAGGTACAAAGGTCTTGGAGAGATGAATCCTGAGCAGCTCTGGGAGACGACAATGAACCCGGAGACAAGAATGATCAGCAAGATCTGTCTTAAAGATGCTGAGGAAGCGGACAGGGTGTTCTCAATGCTTATGGGCGAGGAAGTCGAGCCAAGGCGTGAGTTCATAGAGCAGAATGCGACGTTTGTCAGAACGCTCGATATCTAAGGAAGGACAAAATGGAAGATAGCCAGGAACTTACAGGGCGTGTCATCAATGCCGATATTTCGGAGGAGATGCGTACCAGCTATATAAATTATGCAATGTCCGTCATCATAAGCAGAGCTCTGCCAGACGCGAGAGATGGACTCAAACCTGTTCACAGAAGAATCCTCTATGATATGTTCGAGCAGGGAATCAGATACAATACGCCTAATAAGAAATGTGCGCGTATTGTAGGTGATGTTCTCGGTAAGTACCATCCGCATGGAGATGCTTCTGTCTATGATGCGCTTGTGCGTCTCGGTCAGGATTTCTCTTTAAGATATCCTGTGGTGTCGCCTCAGGGTAACTTCGGTTCGATCGATGGTGACCCACCTGCCGCAATGAGGTATACAGAGGCCAGAATGAGCCGCATCGGAGAGGAAATGCTCTCTGATATACAGAAGGAGACTGTCGACTTCGTTCCGAACTATGATGATTCAACAACCGAGCCTGCAGTCCTTCCGGCAGCTTTTCCTTTCCTTCTGACGAATGGATCATCAGGTATTGCTGTCGGTATGGCCACAAATCTCGCACCGCACAACCTTCAGGAAGTTGTGGATGGAATCTGTGCCTATATCGATAACCCTGATATCACGATTCCGGAGCTCATGAATTACATCAAGGGCCCTGATTTCCCGTCTTATGGCATCATCTGCGGTAAGAAAGGAATCATGGATGCCTATACGACGGGCAGAGGAAAGATCGTCATAAGATCCCGCTATGAGATTGAGGAGAATGACAGAGGTCATGATGCGATCATCTTCACGGAGCTTCCGTATCAGGTTAACAAGGCGGAACTTGTAAAGAAGATCGATGACCTTAGAAAGGACAACATCATTCCAAATATCTCATCCGTAAGGGATGAAAGCGGAAGGGACGGAATAAGAGTCGTCGTTGAGCTGAAGCAGGGAGCTGTTCCAAAGATCGTGCTCAACATGCTCTTCAGCCGCACTCCCCTACAGAGCAATTTCAATGCCTATAATCTTGCTCTCAAGGACGGCAAGCCGCAGCTCATGAACCTCAAGGACATGGTTGCTGTCTATGTCGACCACAGAGAGGAGGTCATAGAGAGACGCACGAGATTCGATCTCAGAAAGGCTGAGGAGAGAGCTCATATACTTCTTGGTCTCAAGATAGGTCTTGAGAATATTGATGAGGTCATAAGGATCATAAAGGAAAGCGATGACAACAATGTCGCATCCCTTGAGCTTCAGAAAGCTTTCGGACTGGACAAGATACAGGCTGATGCGATCATCGATATGAAGCTTGGAAGGCTTTCCCACCTTGAGACTGATAAGATTCTCAATGAGCTGTCTGAACTTGAATCCAGGATCGCCTATTACAAGGATCTTCTTTCCGACAAGAAGAAGATTCTCGGTGTTGTCCGTGATGAGATTATCACAATCGGACAGAACTATGGAGACAGAAGGCGTACTGAGATTGTCGAGCAGGAGCTCAATGATGCTTCTCCTGAGGATTTCATCAAGAAGGAGGATGTTGTAATCAATATCTCCAGGAAGGGATTCGCAAAGAGACTCTCCACTGATGAATACAAAGCTCAGGGACGTGGTGGAAAGGGAACCATTGGAGCAAAGCTTGTCGACGGAGACTTCGTTGATCATCTCTTCATCTGCTCCTCCCATGATTATGTGATGTTCGTCACGGATTTCGGAAAGGCATACTACATAAAGGCCTTTGAGATTCCGGAAGGCGCCAAGAACACAAAGGGAGCGAACATAAAGAACTTCCTGCAGATCGAGAACAATGAGAAGGTGACTTCCGTTATCTCGTTCTCCGCTTTCTCTGAGGATGAGTACCTTCTGATGGTCACACGCTACGGTGTTGCAAAGAAAGTAAGGCTCAATGACTTCATAAATGCAAAAGCAAGAGGTGTGAAGGCCATAATCCTTGATGAGGGTGATTCACTTATATCCTCGATCTTCGTGAAGAACGATGATGATGTGATGATTGTCACCAAAGGTGGAAAGGGTCTGAGAATACATGCTGATGATATTAGGACAATGGGAAGAGCAACTCACGGAGTCAGAGGAATAAGGCTCCTCGGAGAGGATGAGGTTGTAGGTGTTGTTCCTGTTGATAACGAAAAGCGTATTCTGATGATCACGGAAAACGGTAAGGGCAAGCAGGTCAGATTCGATCAGTTCATGCCGCATGGACGCGGAACAATGGGACAGAAGATCTATACAGTCGAAGACAAAGGACTTGTAGGAGCTGTTGCTGTCGATGATGACTCAGATGTCGTGATCGTTACACTTAAAGGACAGACCATCAGAGTACATGCCAGAGATATCTCCATTCAGGGTAGAGCTGCAATGGGTGTGAAGGTCGCATCATTCAAGAAGAGAGACGATCTGATCAATGCTATCGCAGTTACCGGTTACCAGGAAGAAGAGGATCCTGAGGAACAGACACCTGAGACAGAGAAAGACGAGCAGTAATCTCTGAATCACTAAAACACATTTGCCTACCTTTACCGGTAGGCATTTTTTAACATCAGGTAGGACCTGAATAAGAGATAACCATAAACAAAAATATACGAATATGTTTATATTTTAAAGCAAAGTAGTAATGCTGATGCATGCATATAAAAAGATTCTGTTACTGTAAATTGATACATAATGAAATAAAGAAAAACATTATTTACTGATAGCTCTCAGAGACAATAAATTAATCGGTACATATACCTATTAAATAGGGATTTTATAAAGATAAAGTCCGAAGATTCTGTTTCTATATATAGAAAATATTGAATAAAAACTGCAAATGAAGCGTTTAAATGAAGGTTTTATCGTCTGGTGATGGGGAAAATATTTAATTCTAAAAAATCACCAGAA
>CALXON010000079.1 GCA_944389985.1 uncultured Spirochaetaceae bacterium
CTGATCTCCTTCTCTCATCAGCTGTCCTCTATCTTGATGACATGGGCATCAGGATGCCGGAAGGAATAAAGGCAGGGGGTTTCAATGATACCGATGACAACCTGAGACTCCGTACAAGTCTCAGCACTGTCAGACTTCCGACGGAGGAGATCTCCGCAAAGGCCCTTGAGCTTCTCTCATCATTCGTCAGGACGGGAGAGGTGAGGACTCTCTCGATGAATACCTATCCTGTCATCAGGAATTCATGCGGCTGCCGTGGTCCTGTCTCTCCCGGGCGTCTCCGGGAAAGGCTTGGGCATGAGGCCTTTGATGCTGCGATGGCTGTGATCAGAGCCATGGACACGGGTGATGATATTAACGCACCTCTCTCACGCTTCCTGCTTCTCTCAGGAGATTCCGAGGCTCTGATGGATGCTGTCTCAGAGAGAGCTGACGCTGCAGTACTGTACAGGGCGATGGTCACGGAAGAGCGCCGTGCGGAGGTTGAGAGCAGGATCAGGCTCAGAAGCATCGAGCACATCCTTGACAGCTTCCGCTCAGGTCTTCTTGCGGCTGTCTCGTATGAGAAGATTTCCCCGCTGATGGCCTCATTCTTTCCATCCCTCGGAATTGAGAAGGGCTTTCTGGTCCTGTATAAGGACAGACGCCATTCCGTACTGCGTGCCGGCTTCTCATCAGGAACCCTGTACTCGACTCCTGTTGTCTTCTCCCGGGGAAGGCTCCTTCCGTCTTCCGCGGATGATGAGATCTCTTCAGGTATATACATCGTGGAACCGCTTTCCCACGGACGTGATGAGCTCGGTTACCTTATCCTGGACGCCAGGAATGTCGAGAGCTATGTCGCGGAGAACCTCAGATCGGTCTTCTCCTCGGCCATGAAGAGCCTCGGGCTTCTTGAGGATGTCAGAAGCGCGAAGGAAGCTGCGGAGCGGAGTGAGCATGATGCTCTCACATTCTATTCCCGTGTTTCCGAGGAAGTGCTGCAGCCGCTTTCTGCAATACGGGAGCTCATATCGTCAGGCACTGAGGACAGGAAGGGTGTCCTGAAAGAGCTCGGGGAGGCTGAACACATACTCAGGCTCGCTCTCGGTGAGAGGATGGGCATGTCCACCGACAGCAGGATGATCTCCTTCAGCCTCATCATTGAGGATCTGTCCAATATGGGCTACATCGTCTCCTCCTCCCAGGAGCTTCCCGCAGTCAATACAGACAGGAAACTCCTTGTCGAGTTGATGTCTCTATTCCTTCCATATACGGCAGACAGGAAGCTGAAGGTATCATTCAGCGCAAGGAATGTCTCCATGACTGCAGATATCTCCGGTGCTGACAGTGAGAGCACTTCCATGCTTCTTGCCGGACGCATCGCACTTCTTCTCGGAATTGATCTTTCTCTCGGAAACGACACAGTGGTCATCTCCATACCATATCCGGTTCTTGGAACAGCTGACGATGATGGCTCCATGGCAGAGGGAGAGGGTGTTCTGTTCCTCTCAGATGATCCTGATGTCATCATCCCAGATGTGATCCGGGACATCTGCTGTCAGAGCGGAGAGCCTTGTGCAATAGCATGGAGGGAGGGAAGTGCCGATCCGGGAGAGATACTCCGCCACAGCGGAAAGCCTCTGATCTGCTTCCTCTCACATGATGAGGCTGTCTCCGTCGAGGCCGCTGTCTACTCGGGCTCCTCCCTGATCGTGCTGGGTGACACAGAACTTCCCGAGAGCATGTCATCAGTACATGTCATAAGAGTAAATAGTGCCGAGGAGATATCCGGAACGGAAGGGGCCGGACTTGTCGTCATTCCAGATGGAGATGCCGGCATGATCCGTTCTGTACGTTCCTTTGCAGGTTTCTCCTCCATCCCTGTCCTCGTGCTGAAAGATGATTTCTCAGAGAAGGATGTGAAGTCTCTTCTCTCGTTGCCTTCCGTTCTTGTGATGAATCCTGCCATGCTTGAAGCTCCCGATGTGGTCTCCCGGATCATCTCTGTAATGAATGGAGGAGAACTTCTTCCTGTGTATACCGCGGCTTTTGTCAGGAAGTCTGTTGCGTATATGAACATGAAGGCATCCTCCACGCTTACAAGGTGGGAGATAGCTGATGCTGTGGGGCTGAATGAGGATTACTTCACCCGAATATTCCACAGGGAGATGGGGATATCCCCATGGGAATATCTCGGCAGATACAGGATATGGAAGGCTGAGAATCTGCTTGTAACGACGAGAATGAGCATAAGCGCCGTCGCCGAGGCCTCTGGCTTTCAGGATCAGGCATACTTCAGCCGTGTTTTCAAGAAGATCAGGGGAGTGTCTCCCGCAAAGATCAGGAAACGCCAGCTTCCCGGCTCCCAGTGCTGACGAATTGTTCTGAAAGTCGGCCAGAAATCTATATCATTATTCCGGATTGAGAGTGTATTATAATAAGGAAAGTATATGTTCCAGAGGATGTCCGATCTGTGATTTCCAGTTACCGGAGCGTATTCTTCTGCCTGATGGCATGAAAATGATAAGGAGTGGCTGATGCTTTTTGATCTCTATTTCAACCGGTATGCGAAGTGGTTCGCCGAGTATGACAGAAACACCTGGAACTATGAGGATGCGATTGTCCTCATCGGTCTCAGAGAGCTCTATTCTGCGACGGGCGACAAGAAGTGGTGGGATGCCGTCAAGGCATTCATGGACAGGTACATCAATGAGGATGGCACCATCAGGCTCTATGACAGATCGGAGTACAATCTCGACAGGGTTCCCGGCGGAAGACCGCTCTTCGATCTTCTCAAGGAGACAGGGGAGGAGAAGTACAGGAAGGCAATCGAGGAGCTTGCCGAGCAGATGAGGACCCAGCCAAGGGCAAAATGCGGAAGCTTCTGGCACAAGCAGATCTATCCTAATCAGGTGTGGCTCGACGGTCTCTACATGGGACTTCCGTTCTATACGCTCTATGCGAACCTCACAGGAGATGTCTCCATCTATGATGATGTCGTGAAGCAGTTCAGGAATGCACGCGAGCACATCTTCGACGAGGAGAAGAAGATCTACTACCATGCATGGGATGAGAGCATGTCGATCTTCTGGGCAGACAAGAAGACAGGTCTTTCCGCGAATTTCTGGTCCAGAGCGCTCGGCTGGTACCTAATGGCACTTGCAGATGTCTATGAGTACATGCCCGAGAGCAGGAAGGAGGACAGGGAGACAATAGCCGCTATCTGGAAGGAGGCCATGGACGGCATGCTTCTCTATCAGGATAAGGAGAGCGGCATGTTCTACCAGCTTACGGCTCTGAAGGGAACCGAGGGCAACTATCTTGAGACAAGTTCGACGATGATGGTCTCATACAGCCTCTTCAAGGGAGCTCTTCTTGGTGTCTTCAATGACAGGCACTATGTGGAGTCCGCCATGGCTGCCCTTATCGGAACAGCTGTACAGAAGTTCACCTTCACAAACGGAAAGCTCTCCCTCGGAGGCATGTGCAAGGGTGCGGGTCTCGGTCCTGACGGAAACTTCAAGAGAGACGGCAGTGTCGCGTACTACCTCGCAGAGGAGGTCGTCGCGGATGAGCAGAAGGGTACAGGTGTCTCCATGCTCGCATATGCCGAGTACATCAAGGCTGCAAAGGCCGGACTGATCCCCGAAGGGTATCCGGAAGTCGAGCTATTCAAGAGGAGCTATGATCCGATCCTTCCGACAGATCCCGGATTCAAAGCGACAATGAACTGAAAACGGCAGGCTGCTGAGGCGGCCTGTTTTAATGAAGAAATAACAGAATATATGGAGGGCTTTATGAAAGCTGTATATATCACAGAGCCGGGAAAGGTCGAGATAAAGGAAATCCCGGCACCGGTAAGGAAGAAGGGAGAGGCTCTTCTCCGTGTTCTCCGCGTAGGAATCTGCGGCAGCGATCTCGGATCGTATCGCGGAACATTCGCATATTTCGATTACCCCAGGATCCCGGGACATGAGTTCAGCGCCGAGATCGTGGAGATTGATGATAATGAGTACGGCTTCAGGCCCGGAATGATCGTCACAGCCGATCCGTACTTCAACTGCGGCAAGTGCTACAGCTGCGAGCATGGACATGTGAACGCCTGCATGGACAACAAGACGATGGGCTGTCAGATGGACGGAGCTCTCTGCGAGTACATCACGATGCCTGTCGAACGCCTCATTGACGGAAAGGGACTTTCTCCTGAGATCCTTGCGGCCATCGAGCCTATGTGCATCGGCTATCATGGAATGAAGCGCGCGAAGATACAGAAGGGTGACAACCTGCTTATATTCGGAGGCGGAACGATCGGTGTCATGGCAGGAATAACCGCGAAGGCGATGGGTGCCAATGTCTATATCTCCGACATCCTTCCTGAGAAGCTCAAGCATGATGTGGAGTCATTCGGATTCGCAGGATCTATCTGCAATGATTCTCCTGAGGCCCTGCTGGAAGGGGTGGAGCGCATCACGGGATCGAGAGTCGTGAACGGCAAGAAGGTCCTCAACGGATTTGATGTCACGGCAGAGGCTGTGGGTCTTCCGTCAACATTCCAGAACGCCATTGATGCCGTTGCTTTCGGCGGCCGTGTCGCCCTCATCGGTGTCAGCAAGAAGAAGCTCGATTTCGATTTCACGCAGATCCAGAAGAAGGAGATAGACATCTACGGAAGCCGCAATGCGATGAAGGAGGACTTCGAGGAGCTTGTCGATGCTGTTGTATCGGGAAAGATCGATCTTTCAAAGGTCATCTCGAAGATCTACCCGTTCGATGAGGCTGCTGAGGCTTTCAGCGCGTTCTCTTCCAGCCACGATATGCTGAAGGTTCTGATCAGTCTCTGATTTTTCAAATAACATTTGACAAATCGGCATTATCGCTTACGATAATATAATTAGTATTGAATTTAAGAGGTGATTATGGATCGCAACTTTTTTTCCGGAATCGTACCACCTATCGCGGTTCCTGTTGATGAGAACGAGAATCTCAATGAGAAGAAGCTCAGAGAGCATGTTGATTTCGTCATAGATGGCGGGGTCAGCGGAATCCTCGCATTCGGCTCGAATGGTGAGTTCTACATGCAGGAGGAGGATGAGCAGGAGGAGATACTCTCCGTCATCATGGATCAGGTGAAGGGAAGAGTTCCTGTCTATATGGGAATCGGTGCGATCCGGACAAAGAAGTGCATCCGCCTTGCCCATATGGGCATGAAGCATGGGGTCAAAGGCATATCCATACTTCAGCCTATGTTCCTGAAGCCCTCAGCTGACGAGCTCTACACTCACTTTGCCACCATCGCCGACAGCCTTGATGGCACTCCGATGATCCTCTACAACAATCCTGGACGTACCGGCTACGGTATTCCTCAGGATGTCGTCGAGCGTCTGGCACATGAGAAGGAGAACGTCATCGGAATGAAGGACAGCTCCGGAGACATGACTCAGACAGAGGAGTTCATCAGACGCAACCGCGATGTGGACTTCCGCGTAATGTGCGGAAAGGACACCCTCATCTTCTCCGGTCTCGCTGTCGGAGCTGTGGGTGCTGTCTGCTGCACTGCGAATTTCGTTCCGGAGCTTGTCTGCTCCATCTACGACAAGTTCAGGGCAGGAGATGTAAAGGGCGCTCTTGAGGCTCAGTTCGTCCTCAATCCGATCAGGCTGCAGATGGACAAGTCATCGTTCCCTGTGGCCACAAAGGATATGGCGAACCTTGTGGGCCGTGGTCTCGGAGCTCCGTATCTTCCGTCAAAACCATCGACGGAGTCACAGCTGGAAGGACTCAGGAACGTCCTTGAGAAATACGGATATTTGAAATAAATCCCTTGCAGGAGGAATACTGATATGAAAATCGGATTTATCGGATTAGGCATCATGGGTCGCCCGATGGCAAAGAATCTCATCAAGGCCGGCCACGAGCTCGTTGTCTGTGATCTCAACAAGGATGCGGT
>CALXON010000080.1 GCA_944389985.1 uncultured Spirochaetaceae bacterium
GGAGGAAAGGACGCCTCTTCTTTGTCTGTGGTGTATTCAGGAAGTACTCCGTTCAGGAGGCCCATGATGTTTTCACTGGCAGCCTTCATGAATGGAACGGCGTCATCTCCATTGAGTATTCCGATCATTTTCATGATCAGTGGAGCGGGGTAGAGTGACATATTCGTATACTGCATGTCCTTTGCTCTCTCAAGCATCTCAATGGCTTTTCTCCTCTCTCCATAGTGCATGTGGATGATGGCGTAGTGTACATACGGGTCGGAGAATGTCGGCTGCCAGATACCAAGAAGTGAGAAGAGAGTCTTTCCCGCTTCCTCGAATCTGCCCTCTGCCATATGCAGTACTGCCCTGAAATCCTCCAGCGCAGGTACATCCGGCATTTTCCTGTCATATTCCTCAAGACGTGATCTGAAAGCATCCAGACACTCTGCCTTCAGATAGTAATTCAGCATGTTGATCTCAAGGCCCCTGCTGCTGTATCCGGCCCTCTCCGCATCTTCTGCAAGCTCTATTGCTTTCTCCGGATCTCCTGTCATGAAGTAGTACTGGGAAAGGGTGGCCTCTGCGTGGTATCTGAGCTTTTCCTTCTTTGAGGAGAGGAGTCTTTCAAGAACTGGTCTTGCCTTCTCCCTGTCACCGTACTGCATCAGAAGGGATGATGCGGCCATCATGTAGCTTTCTGAAAGGCCTGCATTCAGGGCCTTCATGCAGAGATCCGAGGCCCTGCCATATTCCTCACGCTTTCCGTTTCTTATGATGCCTGAAGCCTTGCTGAGATAGTATGATCCTCTGAGACAGCAGATGAATCCTCCTGCGGAAAGGACAAGGAGCAGGAGAGTGAGCACGGGGCTCAGTGATGTTGCCATCGACACGAAGCTCGAGATTAGAAGCAGCAGGCTGATGATCAGTAGGATTCTGTTCATGGATTGTTGTATAAAGGGGCCACCTGCCGGCAGCCCCTGACATTGAAGGTGTCTATATGCTTAAACTGCCTGCACGCCGTATACAAGGTTCGGGAGCAGAAGCACAAGATCCGGGAAGAAGATACAGATGAGGAGCGTGGCAAGAACCGCAACGTAGAGTGGCCATGCCTTCTTCGTGGCATCCTCAACCGTACAGCCCATGATGGATGCACTGGTGTAGAGCGCGACACCTACAGGAGGAGTCGAGCATCCCAGTGTGACCGTCGTCATCATGATGATTCCGAAGTGGACCGGGTCGATGCCGTACTGTTTGATGACCGGAATGAGGATAGGTGTGACGATGAGCGTAATGACTGTCGTCTCCATGAACATTCCGAATACAGTAAGCATTATGATGATCAGGAATATCAGGACATACGGATTGCTGGTCATGCTGACAAGCGCATCTGTGAGAACAGCAGGAAGCTGGTCGTATACGACGCCATAGCTGAAGATTCCGGAGAATCCGAGTATGAGCGTGATGACCGACATGTCCTTCACACTGTCCGTGAGCGTCTGTACGAAGGACTCCCATGTGAGTTCCTTGTAGATGAAGATGCCGATGAAGAGCGCATAGAAGACCGCGAATGCTCCTGACTCCGACGGTGTCATGAGACCGCCTCTGATGAGGACGATGAGGATGATCGGGAACATGAGTGCCCAGATACTGTCCAGAACAGCCTTTCCCATCTCCTTCAGTGATGCCGGCTTGTCGTGATCAGGTTTGTATCCGAAACGCTTTGCTGAGTAGCGGATGGCGATCATCATGAAGATACACATGATGATTCCCGGAATGAATCCTGCCACGAAGAGTCTTCCGATGGAGACCTCTCCGACCGTTCCGTAAAGGATGAGTCCCATTGATGGAGGAATCGTCGCGACGATGAGACCTGTAAGGCTGTTGACCGCAGCACCCCATCCCCTGTCATAGCCGCGGGCGATCATCTCAGGTCCGAGGATACGGCTCTCCATAGCAGCATCTGCGACAGCTGATCCGGAGACTCCTCCCATGAGGGTCGAGAGAACTGCGGATACCTGTCCGATTGAACCGTACATATGTCCTGTGAGCACGTTGCTGAGCTTTACGAGTCTCTTTGTGAGACCAGTGTTGTTCATCAGGTTTCCTGCAAGGATGAAGAGGGGGATCGCAAGCATCGTGTACGACTGAGTCGTCGAGAATGCCTTCTGTACGAGGATCTCCCATGGAATTCCGGGTGTGAGCAGGAAGAAGAACACTCCTGACAGTCCGATTGCGAATGCGACCGGCATGCCGAGAAAGAGCATTATAAGGAAAATTCCAATAGCGGTAAGCATATTATTCGTCTCCCTCCTTCTTCTTTATGTCCTTCACGAGTATCTGTACCGTGGTGAAGAACATCAGTACGGATCCTACGGGAACGCAGAGTGTGCACCATGCGTAGCTTATCGGAAGAGTGTTGAAGACTCTGTTCCAGCTTCCATTGACGAGAGGGAATCCGTATCTGATGAGTATTCCGAGGAATACAAGCATGAGTATGTCGAAAATGATCGTAAGGACCTTCTGGACCATGAATGGAAAGTGCTTTACGAGCATGTCAATATTTATGAGCTTTCCGGAGCGCATGAGGAAGTCACCTCCGATGAAGGTGAGCCATGCGAATCCGAGAAGTGAAACATCCTGTGTCCAGTTGATCGGCAGTCCGAACTTTCTCGTGATGGCTGAGATGAAGATCAGGGTTGCCATCGCTGCGAGAATCACGGATGTGAAGATCTGCTCGACACGGTATATTGCGTTGTTGATCTTATTCATCTGGTTTCTCCAGTAAATTGTGATATGCCCCTCCGTTGTGGAGAGGGCATATCGGGAGGGTCAGTCTTTATACTGTCTTGCCGATCTCGGCGTAGAGCTGCTCTCTGAGCTCCGTGTATCCCATCTTCTCATAAGCAGGGATCATTGCTTCCTTGAACGGAGTCTTGTCAGGGTTCACGATGACCATGCCCTGTGCAGCCATCTGCTCCTCACATGCGAGAGACTCCTCGATAACTCTCTGTGCGCTTGCCTCGCCGACTTCGTCAGCTGTTGTGAGGATGAGCTGCTGGAGATCCTCAGGAAGAGTCTGGAACCACTTCTCACCGCAGACAAGACCCTGCATGAGCTGGAAGTGCTCTGTTCTTGTCAGATACTTGCAGACTTCGAAGTATCTTGATGAGAATGTCGATGTATCCTGGTTCTCACAGCCGTCGATGGCCTTTGACTGGATGGCGTTGTAGACCTCACTCGGTGTCATAGATGTAGGTGTTGCGCCGAGAGCTCCGATGGACTCCACGCATACAGGTGAGCCGATTGTCCTGATCGTGAGACCCTTGAGGTCTGCAGGTGTGTTGATCGGCTTGTTCGTGACGAAGTTTCTCGGTCCGTCATAGAACTTGAAGGAAAGGATTCTTATGCCGTGTTCAGCTGCAAGCTGCTCGATCCAGCTCTGGAATGTGGCTGTCTCTGTGACTGCGGCGCACTCCTCATATGTATCGAAGAGGTAGCCCATCATGAGGATACCCATGTCATATACATATGTTCCCATTCTTGCCGCGTCTGTATTCACAGCTACTGCAGAGCCGAGGATTGCCTGCTCGAGAACGTCCTCATCGGATCCGAGCTGTCCTGACGGGAATACCGTTACGTTAAGTCTTCCGCCGGACTTCTCATTGAGCTGGTCAGCGAGCTCCTGATAGGTGCGTGTGATGAGCGACTGCTCTGTCTGTGAAGTGGAAATGCGGAGAGTATATGTGTCTCCTTCCTTGGAACCGCCTGCGAAAACAGCTGCACATGCAGCGATGCAGACAACCATGATAAGAATTGCCTTCTTCATTAGTGACATCTCCTTTTTTATGTATTGGTTCTTCCTAATTATTCTTATTCCGGTTTTCGAATCGCGCAACATTAAATTTTTTGGATAAACATAATATTATGTCATATTTTGCGTATAACGTGCTTAATTTGATATTAAACACACATAATATGCCTAATATATTAGACATATTATGCATGTATATTATCCGGACTATGAAAAATAAAATACTCATTTATTATGTTAATCTACTGAATTATTGATTATTTCGGTATGATTATTCTCTTTCCTTGACAAAAGAAAATCCTGATGCAGAAAACACGGGAAGAAGCACTGGTTTTTGTATGATGCTGCGCTATCATAGGGCTATGATTTACAGA
>CALXON010000081.1 GCA_944389985.1 uncultured Spirochaetaceae bacterium
AATGCTTCGTCAGAGACGTACTCGTCTTCTTTCTTTGCATTTAATTTTTGGTGCCGGTTTAACAAGTCAGCTCTTGACCCGCAGTCTATGGCATAGCAAAGCCAGTCGAAACCAGAAACACCCCCATGCTTACAGAATTAGAAAATAGCAGAATCCTGCCAGATCATCAAGATCCTGAACACTCTATATTGTTATCTATCCTGCCCGAGTCTTCTGATATGGTCCATTAGTTCCGACTTGTCAGGAAGAACAACTTCCAGCTCTCTCTCGGTATTCTTCATGAACATGGACATGTAGAGAGGAAGAGCAATGATCTTCCCTGTCCGCCCTACATTACCACGGGAAAACCGGATTGCCTGATCAACAGCATATCTTGAGGAGGAGAGAATACTGTCAAGTGATTTTGATTTCCTGTTCTCTCCGCTCTTCACCTCAACAAGACATGGGCGGTTCTCGTACATGATGACAAAATCTATCTCGAGTGAGTCTGAGGGTGAGAAATAATATAACGGGAAGCCTCCGGAAAGAAGTGACTGAGCGATGATGTTCTCATACAGTGCTCCCTTGAATAATCCAAGTTCGCCATTCATTATCCTGAAGGCTGTACCTGCTTCGTACATCGATACAAGAAGCCCCGTATCATTCATATATATCTTGAATTCATTCTCAATCGAAAATCCCGATAATGGTGCCTGGATATTGGACAGATTCCGGCAGAATGAGACGATACCTGCATCTTTCAGCCACAGGAGAGAGCCTCCATAGTTACGGGCTCTGGCACCTTTCTCAATTATGGAATACTGGAATTTCTTATAATCCTTTGAAAGCTGGGAAGTGATTGAATCGAATGTCCTCAGGATCTTTGCCTTCTCCGGTTCATCGGCATACTTCACAACATCCTTCTTATAACCGGAAACGATATCATGCTGGAGACCGGAGGCAGCGACATAATCCTTGTTCCGGGCATACTCGGAAACAACAGCAGGCATACCGCCAATGATCATGTATGTCGAAAAATATGAAAGCATGGACTGGTGTACAAAGTCTTCAACAGGTTTTCCCTCTTCATAACATATCCTGAGATAATCAATGACATCCTCACCTATTCCCATTGCCCACAAAAACTCCTCAAAGTCCAGCGGATACAGTTTCATCTCAGTAACATATCCGACAGGTAATGAAGTCTCATAGCAGTGATTCAGTCCAAGCAGGGAACCTGATGCAATCACATCAAACCTGCTGTCCTTTGCAAGGAATTTCAGTGCGGTACGACCTGACGGACAATGCTGGATCTCATCCAGAAAGATAAGGGTACTTCCCTCAGCTCTTTTCTTTTCAGGAAAGGCCATCGACAGATTCATGAGAATTGTTTCAGCATCAAGAGATCCTGAGAAGATATTGACATACTCAGGATGCTCAAAGAAATTCAGCTCATATACTGTCTCGTAGTTTCTATGTGCGAATTCCCTGATTACAGTTGTTTTCCCGACCTGTCTGGCCCCGTCAAGGAGCAATGGCAATCTTGATGGATTGTTTTTCCAGCCTGTCAGTATATTCTCAAATTTACGTCTCAGCATGTTATGAGCATAATATCATGCATTATAAATAAATGAAAGATGCTGTGCACATTTTACCCACGAATAATCGCCTGCCAATGCACGTTTTACCGACGAATATCTGTTCAGTACGCACATTTTACCCACGAATATTGTCAGATTCTGCACGTTTTACCGACGAATCTGCATACCAAGATACTCAGAAAATGCAGTGAAGAACTCCTCAAGGTCATCATATCTGTAAGCACAGTAGTCATCGATATATGTCTTCTGTCTGTTCACTATCACGATATCCTTCCCGCTCCGCACGGAGATGTATGGAAGGGATGCTGCGGGATTGACGACAAGGGACGAGCCGAGGACGATCGCGAGATCAGCATTTGCAAACGCGTTCTCGGCTCTCATGAGCATTGTCGTGTTCAGTGCCTCGCCGTAGAATACTATATCTGGCTTTATGACACCGCCGCAGGATGAGCAGACCGGGACACAGTCTGCGTTCACAGCTCTCGCAAGCGTCTCATAGTCATACTGCTTATGACAGTTCATGCAGTAGCCGAAGCGTACGCTTCCATGAAGCTCATAGACTTTCCTGGATCCGGCCCTCTGATGCATGTTGTCTATGTTCTGGGTGAATATGCCCTCGGTGAGCTTTCCCCTCTTCTCGACCTCCGCAAGCACCCGGTGGATGATGTTTGGCTGGAATTTCTCCATCTGATACCAGTAGTCCTTCGCCCAGGAATAGAAGACATCGGGATGCTGACGGAAGAATCCTATCTCAAGGATCTCCTCGACACTCATGTTCCCGAATTTCTCGGAATAGAGACCTCCTGATGAACGGAAATCAGGGATGCCTGAGAGTGTCGAGACACCCGCTCCTGTGAGAACGACGATCCTGGATGACCTCTCATAAAGATCGATGAATCCTGAAATGTCAGTCAACTCTGTGCCCCCTGAATGTGTTTCCGCTCAGATCGGTTGCAGCCACAGTGACCATGTCACCTTCTGAGAGCAGAGCTGAGGATGAGAAGACGAAGTAGTCATTATGTCCGCTTCTTCCGAGATAGAGACTCTCATCATCACGGCTTCTGCCTGTCACGACAACACGGGCGGAGAACGGAAGCATCGCCTCCTTTATCCTCTTCTGTCTCTCGAGCTGTTCGTTGATAAGGCGCTCAAGTCTCCTTATCTTCACACTCTCCTCTATCTGACCATCCATCGATGCGGCCCTTGTTCCCTCTCTGGGATTGAAGTAGTACATGAATGCCTCAGTGCATCCCATCTCCTCCATCATGGAAAGTGTCTCCTCATACTCCTCCTCGGTCTCTGTAGGAAAGCCGACCATGACATCTGTCGAGAAGGTAAGACCGGGAATCCTGTCTCTCATCTTTCCGAGGAGATCGATGAAACCTTCTCTGGTATTGCGCCTGTTCATCAGGGCAAGGATTCTGGTGGAACCCGACTGCATCGGAAGATGTATGTGTTTTGACATCCTGTCATAGGACGCGATCACATCAATCAGATGATCTGAGAAATCCTTAGGATGGGGAGATTCGAAACGCACGAACTCGATGCTCTTCATGTATGGCAGTATGATCTCGAGAAGTGTGGGGAAATCGACAGGCTTCCCGTCATATGTGGATGAGTATGAGTTCACGTTCTGTCCGAGGAGCGTTATCTCCCTGACATTCTTCGTCTCAAGGAACTCTATCTCCTTTATGACATCCTCCACAGGCCTTGAGACCTCCCGTCCCCTCACATACGGAACGATGCAGTATGAACAGAAGTTGTTGCAGCCGTTCATTATGGGGACATAGCTTGAGTACGCTCCTTCCTGATAGTACGAAGTCAGGAAGCTGTAATGATCAGATGAACCTTTTTTTCCTGTCTCGATGAAGTCAGGAATAGACGCCTTGTCATTCGTTCCGATCACAGCATCCACATACGGAGCTTCCTTTTTCAGCTCGTCCTTCATGCGCTCAGCCATGCAACCAGTGACGATCAGTACAAGATCATGCTTCTTCTTCTCGCTGAAGTAGAAGCCGAGCCGTCCCCATATCCTGTTCTCCGCTGTCTTTCTCACAGAGCATGTGTTGAGTATGACAGCATCAGCATCTGACGGATTCTCGGTCTTCTCGAATCCCCTGCCCCTGAGAATGAGCTCAAGCGCGTCTGACTCTGCCTTGTTAAGCTGACAGCCATATGTCTCAATGAGGTATCTCATCTTCCTCTCCTCCTGATGGCAGCCTGAAGCGTGTTCTCCATCAGCATCGAGACCGTCATGAGCCCTATTCCTCCCGGTACCGGTGTGATCGAGACATCACGGTCTGAGAAGGAGTCATAGTCGGCATCGCCTGTAAGTCTGAATCCCTTCTCTCTGGTGCTGTCCTCAACTCTGTTAACACCGACATCGATCACGACAGCACCATCTCTGACGTATGATGAATCGATCGTTCCGGGATGACCTGTCGCGACTATGATGACATCTGCATTGAGTGTATGTGCCCTGAGATCCTTCGTCCTTGTATTGCATACGGTGACTGTCGCATCGACTCCGTGACGCATCAGAAGAAGCGCCATCGGTTTTCCGACGATATTGCTTCTGCCTATGACAGTGACATTCTTTCCGGAAAGCTCGATTCCATAGTATGAGAGGGTCTTCATGATGCCGAGCGGGGTGCATGGAACGAATGAGTCCTTTCCGATCGCAAGGCGTCCGATGTTTACCGGAGTGAAACCGTCCACATCCTTCTCAGGTGAGATCCTGTCGATCACCTTGTCCTCATCGATACCTTCCGGAAGCGGAAGCTGTACAAGTATTCCGTCAACATCATCGCGTTCATTGAGTTCATCGATGAGTGTGAGAAGCTCACTCTCCTTCACATCTGCATCAAGACTATACTGAAAATGCATAAAGCCGAGAGAGGCGGCCGCTTCAGCCTTCTTCCTGACATATGTCATGCTGGCAGCATCCTCACCTACGAGTATGACAGCGATGGAAGGTGCCCTATTTCCTTCCCTGACGAACAGTTCCGTCCTCCTGCGGATATCCTCGAGCACGGCATCCGCAACCTTTCTGCATCCTAATCTTCTCATACAGCTGAGGATTATAGAGAGTATGACGAACACCCTCAAGCGGTTTGTATGAAGCCATTGATTTATGTATAATCACACTGAGGTAATTCAGAATGAAGAAACTGACAGCTATCATAATGCTGATCCTGCTGCTGCCCGTCTTCCTTGTCGCAAGGCCGACATACTATGACACGGGCTCACAGTTGTTCTCGATATCAGCAGGACCGACAATCCCGTTCTTCTACTACAATCCTGGATCAGACTATCCTCTGACATTCGGATTCGGCTCAGGAGCGGGACAGACCCATCATACAGTTGGAGGCTACGGCTCCATATCCTATCAGGTTTTCCTTAATGAATACTTCGCAATAGGTGGTGAACTCGGTTATCAGTTTGACTTCGCAAGAAGCAGTGATGTCTACACATCCGTTCCTATTCTCGTGAAGATGTCATATGTTCCTGTACAGGGTGATTTCGAGGTTCCCATATCGCTCGGTATCGGTCTCGACTACATCTCAATCAGTGATTATTCGAGCATCAATCTCGGTATCACATTCGAAATCGGAATGAGATACTTCTTCACAAATGAGTGGGGTGTCGGAATCACGGCAGGGTTCCAGTTCGTACCGGAGTTCTACGGTTTCTCCGGATCAAGCGCCGCCAAGAATTCAATATACTCCAACGTTCCGCTCATGATCTCGGTAACGTACAGGCACTAAGGGGGGAAAAGAATGAAAAGAATAACACTACTGCTTTTGACAATAACCACAGTTCTCCTTTCATCCTGCAATGATTCCTCCAGAGGTGTTCTCCAGTGGGCATACCAGCTCGCGGCAGAAGAGGAAAGCTACAACCAGAGTTACCTCGGTCATGATGATACGAACATCTATCTTGAGCGTGACTGGGATATCTACAGGGCATACTCAAGAGAGAGATCCAACGGAGGTTATGAGATCGTCTATGAGAAGATCCTCGAATCCTCTGCAGATGATCCGTTTCCGATCCTTGTTGAGAATGGAAACATCTACATGGCTTACAAGAATGGATCCACGTTCTCATTCTTCTATATTCCAATTCCTGAGGAAGGACAGATAACCTCAGAGGCTTACAGCGATGCGATGACAAACACGTCCAACAAATGCACTCTCTCCGGAGTATCCGGTGAGATAAGCAAATTCGGACTTTCAAGTGTGATCGCACGCGATGAGTCCGGGAAGATCTACCATCAGGTTGTGTACAAGCTTGCAGGAGAAGGCCTTCTCGATGATTCCCACTATGCGCTGATAAAATCTGCAAGCAACAACACGATAACACTCTCTTCTCCGGTGAGTGTTCCAACAAACTCACAGATCATCGGAGACGGAGTGCTGAAGGCTACCAGTGATGATCCGGAGATCAACATCCCTGACAACATGAATGACCTCTATCTGATCAACGGTACAAGCAAGCTCAGGATCAGGACGTATCATGACTCTCTCGACTACCCTATGGGATCCGACGGACACTACGCTGCGATGGCCAGCGGAGAGATCTGCGCCATCGATCTCAACGAGAAGCCTGAAGGATATGACGGAAGACTTCACCAGAGCACTCTCAGGTTCGATGTGACGGACAGGGAAGGAAACTACCTCATCACATACAAGGATGGTAACAGCATCATCGGTTACCTTTCAGACAACGGTCTTTACTGGAGAGAGGACATAACCGATAGAAATGAGAGCACACACAAGAGCCAGCCTGACATCATCTCCGTCAGCGAGGACTCTGACATCATGCCGCTTTCATTTGTCGGGAAGCACAAAACAAAGGCCAATGAGTATCTTCTGATAACCCAGGACAACGGCTTCTACATTCTCCGCCCGCATGCAAGCGGCGTGCAGAGACTGGAGAAGATCAGAAGCGGTTCAAGTTACCAGCTCTCAGATTTCTTCAACTGATTCATAGGGCTCCGCGAGGAGCCCTCTTCTTTCACCTCTTCCTGTATTTCACTGCATATCTTATGACATACTCAGAGAGGAGGAAGATCCAGGCAACGGCCTCCGCATAGGCTATCGCCATATTTCCCATCGAATCCCTAAAGACATATGACATGATGATCCTGACAACAAGGGATGCAATCCCGGCAAGCCCTGAGAAGAGCATGTCACCATGTCCCTCAACATAACCTCTGAGCGCCATCGCAAGACCGAAAACTATATAGAAGGAAGCGATCGCATTGAAGAATGACCGCCCGATATCGACAGTGGATGGAGTGAGACCGAATATTGAGATCAGCCACGCTCCGAAGAGGAATACGATGAGCGTGAGAATGACAGATACGACAGACATTATAACAAGGCCTGTCCTCAGGATCTTCCTCACCCTCTCAGGCTTTCCTGCCCCTATGTTCTGAGCTGCAACTGTAGCTATTCCCGAACCAAGGTTTATTATCGGAAGGAGGATTATGGTATCGACACGGTATGCTGTCGTGATTGCAGCGACAGTCTGTTCTCCGAATCCGTTCATGAACTGCTGAAGGATCACATTACCTGCAGAGCTGACGCCTGACTGTACTGCAGGAGGAAGACCGAAGAGTGCTGTCTCCGCGACCGTACATCTGACCTCTGTTCTCTCTCCTTTCCTGCCCCTGAGTTCAGGATACTTCAGAAACGTATAGAAGATGGCGAAGAGAGTCATAGCCGCCTGAGCGATCACAGTCGCTGCCGCAGCACCCTTTACTCCCCATCCGAAACCCATTACGAAGATCATGTCGAGAACTACATTCGCAATTGAGGACACAAGGACGGAGAGAAAAGGAGCCCTGCTGTTTCCCATTCCCCTGAGAATTGCTGAGAATGTGTTATAGACTGCGAGAAGAGGAACACCCATCAGCACTATACCAAGGTAATCCTCAGCGAATGTGAGTATGTTCTCAGGTGTGTCCATCAGGGACAGGAGTCCACGGCGGAAAGTGATTCCGAGACCTGCTATTACAAGAAAGATCAGTCCGAGCAGCGCTGTACAGGAATAAAGTATGCTTCTGATACCCTTTCCCTCTCCTCTTCCGTACTTCTGCGCGGCAAGGACTGAAAGACCGGATGTAAAGCCTGTGATGACCGTCACAAAGAGGTTGTAGATCGATGTCGTCGAGCCGATTCCGGCAAGGGCAAGCTCTCCGTTGTAGTTACCTACGATGAAGGCATCGACCCAGCTGAAG
>CALXON010000082.1 GCA_944389985.1 uncultured Spirochaetaceae bacterium
AGATGAGGTCTGTCGGAGAGGCTCTCGCTCTCGGACGCACGGCCCTTGAGGCGATAAACAAGGCATTCAGGTCCGCCGAGCAGAAGAGAGAGGGAATAGAAGTCCTCGACAAGTCTGTCTATGACACTGACCTCCTTCTGAGATCGGCACATCCGCTGAGGTTCCTCGCAGCATACACAGCCATAAAGGACGGAGAGACGGATCTGGAGAAGCTCTCATCCATCACCGGCTATGACATCTACTTCCTTTCCCTCCTGACAGAGATGAAGGAACTGGAGGATGAGATAGAGAAAGGCCCGATGACAGAAGAGCTTTACAGAAAAGCAAAGAAGGCAGGCCTTTCAGACAAGTATATCGCGAAGCTCACATCAGCTCCCCTTTCCTCTCCTCTCACTCCTGCAAGACACTATGTCGATACCTGTGCAGGAGAGTTCGAGGCCCTCACTCCATACTGCTACACATCATATGATGAGGAGAATGAGGGAGAAGGACTTGGAAAGGATGCTGTCATAATCCTCGCCTCCGGTCCGAACAGGATCGGACAGGGACTTGAATTCGATACATGCTGCACCCTCTCATCCAGAGCTTTCAGGAAGCATGGAAAGAAGACAATCATGATCAACAGCAATCCTGAGACGGTCTCCACCGACTACAACACATCGGACAGGCTCTACATCGAGCCGCTCACAGCCGAGACGGTACTCCAGATCATGAAGAAGGAAGGCACGAAGGATGTCGTTGTACAGCTCGGAGGACAGACTCCGCTGAACATGGCCGCAGAGCTTGAGAAGAACGGTGCGAATATCGTCGGCACAAGTCTTGAATCCATCGATCTCACCGAGGACAGGGGACTCTTCTCAGCTCTCGTGAAGGAGCTGGGGCTCAGACAGCCTGAGAACAGAAGCGCCGCAAGCGTGGAGGAGATCAAGGAGAAAGCCAGAGAGATAGGATTCCCTGTCCTTCTCCGTCCGTCATTCGTTCTCGGAGGAAGGGCAATGTTCATCGCATACGACGAGGACGGGCTTGAGGAGTTCATGAGGAAACCTGAGGTTACAGTCTCCGCGGAGGCCCCAGTGCTTGTGGACCAGTTCCTGGAGGACGCATTCGAGTATGACCTTGATGCAGTGTCCGATGGAGAGTCGGTATACATCGGAGGAATACTCCAGCATATCGAGGCTGCGGGAATACACTCAGGAGACAGCGCCGCCGTCTTCCCTCCGTACAAGAGCAAGCCTGAGGTTCTTGATGAGATGCGCTCATGGACTCTGAAGCTTGCGAAGAGGCTGAATGTGAGAGGCCTCATGAACATACAGTTCGCAGAGAAGGACGGAAAGCTCTACATAATAGAGGTGAATCCCAGAGGCAGCCGCACTGTCCCGTTCATCTCAAAGTCAAGCGGAGTCGATCTTGTCGAGGCTGCGGTCCGTGTCTGGCTCGGAGAGGATCTCGTAAGCCAGGGTCTTGTGAAGGAAAGAGGCTCATACGCTGAGGGAAGATGCATAATGGGATGGGCCATAAAGGAAGCTGTGTTCTCATTCGACCGCTTCCAGCATGTCGACCCTATTCTCGGTCCGGAGATGAAGAGTACCGGAGAGGTTGTCGGCTATGGCCGTACATTCGGAGAGGCTTATGCGAAGAGTCAGGCTGCCGCTTCGAACAGGCTCCCGACATCCGGCAGGGTGATCATAAGCGTGAACAGCAAGGACAGGAAGACCATCGCTCCGATCGCGAAAGCCCTGGAGGAACTCGGGTTCTCGATTCTTGCGACGAAAGGAACCGCCAGAGATCTCTTCAGCGAAGGCATACTTGCTGACGTTGTTCTGAAAACGCAGGACGGACACCCGAACATCGTGGACTACATCAGGCATCACAAGGCCGATCTCGTGATAAACACCCCGATGGGTTCACACTCGAGAAAGAGTGATGACGATATAAGGACGGAAGCTGTCAGAGCCCACATGCCGTATACAACGACCACAAGTGCGGCGAAGGCTGCAGTCGAGGCGATCCGCTATCTGCAGGAGAACCGCTTCATCGTCAGGGAGCTTCCTCAGAGGAAGTGAAGCTCTCAAGCCATCTCAGCTTCTCTTCAAGCTTTCTCAGTGCAGAGGATGTCACGAGGGGAGAATGAAGGGAAGCCGCTTTCAGGAAAGGGAGAATGTCAGCGCCCCAGATGATATGATCTGCGCCCTGTATCTCCCCTTTCTCATTCTCGGTCACGGTGGTGCTGTACGAGACTGCGAGAACATCATCCCTGAAAAGATGCCAGGGCTTCTCGAATGACGGTCTGTACAGCATTGACCTGATACCCTCCGCAGAGAGATGTATTGTCCTTCCTGCTCTCATGACAGGAACGGACCATGGTAAGGAACAGGCTTTCTCCGGAATGTGTTTATCGTCGGTACTGTCAGTCATACCGATGAAAATAACATGCGGAAAACACTTTGAAAGCTCATTCGCAATAAAAGGTCTGAAAATACCGGTTTTGTATTGTTTTCAAGACAGGATCTGTCCATTATCATCTCTTGTAACTTCTTTTCTACCAAATATCTCCTTCATATCTCCACATTCAGAATATTCACAAAAACCACGGCCTGTGCCATATTCAGAACTGGCGAGTACGGATGCGCAAACCTCAGATCCCCCCACGGACAAACAGCACCTGCTCGCCTTTTCTTTTATCTTTCCTGATGATAGAATACCCCGGAGACGGAGGAATATATGGAAGAGGTATTCATGCAGCGTACTGTCACCTGTGGTGCTCTCCGTGCCGCAGATGAGGGAAAGACAGTCATACTCAATGGATGGGTGCACCGCGACAGGAATCATGGCGCACTGCATTTCATCAACCTGCGTGACCGTTACGGCATGACGCAGATAGTAGTTGACGATGATGCCGATGAAAGCCTGCAGAAGACAGCATCCGAGCTGAAGCTTGAATACTGCATTGCGGTGAAGGGACTCGTGAGACGCCGCCCGGATGACATGATCAATCCGGATATGGCAACAGGAGAGATAGAGGTCAAGGCAGAGAAGATCGAGATACTCTCGAAATGTGATGTGCTGCCTTTCATGATTGATGAGGAGAACAATGCCAGAGAGGATCTCAGACTGCGCTACCGCTATCTTGATCTGAGAACGGACGGCATGCAGAAGCGTATCGCGCTCCGTCATGAGATCGTCAAGGCCATAAGGGAGTACTTCTACAAGACGGACTTCCTTGAGATCGAGACACCTACCCTCATAAGAAGCACTCCCGAAGGTGCGAGAGACTTCCTTGTTCCTTCAAGAATCTATCCGGGAAAGTTCTTCGCTCTGCCACAGTCACCACAGCTGTACAAGCAGCTTCTGATGGTCTCCGGCTTCGACAAGTACTTCCAGATCGCAAGATGTTACCGCGACGAGGACCCAAGAGGAGACAGACAGCTTGAGTTCACCCAGCTCGATGTCGAGATGAGCTACGTCAAGCGCGATGATGTCCTTGCCCTCATGGAGGATCTCTTCGGATATGTGTTCCGCTCAGTGCTCTCCATTGAGCTTCCTGCACATTTCAGAAGACTCACATACCATGATGCGATGAATACATATGGCTCTGACAAGCCGGACCTCAGATTCGGTATTGAGATCCATGATGCATCATCATTCGCATCGCTCTCCACATTCAACGCATTCACGGAAACCCTCAGGGAAGGCGGATCAGTGAAGTATATAGTCGCACCTCACAAGGATGGATTCGACTATACGAGAAAGTATCTTTCCGAGCTTGAGAGTGCGGCAAAGATCTACGGTGCGCACGGACTTGCATGGATGAAGGTCGAGAACGGAACGATCTCAGGCGGCGTATCCAAGTTCTTCCAGGGTCTTGAGGACAAGGTTCTCAGTGAGACAGGAGCAAAAGACGGGGATGTGATCCTCCTTGTCGCCCACAAGGACTGGAAGAAGTGCTGCACGAGCATGGGCGCTGTACGTTCACGCCTCGGCGCGGACCTCGGTGTCATCAGACCGGGATACGAGTTCTGCTGGATCATCGACTTCCCGCTCTTCGAGTACAATGAGGATGAAGGCCACTGGGAAGCTGCACACCATATGTTCTCAATGCCGCAGGCTGAGTACCTCGACACCCTCGAGTCCGATCCGGGTGCAGTGAAGGGAGATCTCTACGACCTCGTACTCAATGGCTATGAACTTGCATCAGGATCAATAAGAATCCACGATGTCGAGCTCCAGAAGAGGATATTCAGGATCTGCAATATACCTGATGAGGTGTCAAAGGAGAGATTCGGATTCCTGCTTGATGCATTCCGCTTCTCACCACCACCGCACGGAGGAATCGCTCCGGGAGTCGACAGACTCTGCATGATCGTGGCAGGACAGTCCTCGATCAAGGAAGTCATAGCATTCCCGAAGAACACAGCAGCCCTCTCACCGATGGATGACTGTCCGTCACCTGTTGATCAGAAACAGCTCGACGAACTCCATCTCAGCATCGTGAGAGACGAAAAGGCAGAGTGAGAACACTCATAATAGGAGGAGGGGCGGCAGGTCTTTACCTGTCATCCCTCGTTCCTGAAAGCCTTATCATCGAGAAAGACGGAAGATGCGGCAGAAAGCTCTCCATAACAGGTGGAGGAAGATGTAATTTCACTCATGCATCCACTGTCCCCGAGCTTCTTGAGCATTACAACGGTAATATTCCCTTCATACGCAAAATACTTTATTCACATACTCCTGAAGACATCATGAGACACATGGAGAAGCTGGGAATAAAAGCCATTACAGAGGAAGATGGCAGGGTATTCCCCTCCTCTATGAATGCCGGTGATGTCGTAAACGCACTCATGCCTGATGAAAGCAGGCTGATCACCGGAACAGGAGCTGTGAGAGCAGAGAAGAACGGCGATGTATTCCATGTATATCTCTCTGACGGCCGGATGCTTGAATCCGATACGCTTGTGATAGCATCCGGATGCAGCGCACAGAACGACATCTACGACGGAAGCGGAGTATCCATACTGAGATCATTCGGACACACGATCACACCATTCCGCCCCGCCCTTGCCCCTCTCAATCTCGAACGGAAGCTCGGGAAAGCTGAAGGAACATCGGTAAGAGTCAGGATAAAGGCAGGAAAGAAGGAAGCTGAAGGAGATGCGGTCATCACACGGAACGGAATCTCAGGCCCCGTGATCCTCAACATCTCAAGGCATGTGGAACCCGGCAGCATGATCACCCTTTCCTTTGCTGATACCGACATAAGAAGTCTCAGGGAGAAAGAACCCAGGAAAGCTGTTAAGAATGCTATCAGTCTTCCTGAAAGACTTGTACACGCTCTCGTCGGAGATGCGGCGGACATGAAGCTCGGCAATCTCTCGAAAGCCGATGAGCGGATGATCACTGAGAACCTGACGGCATTCAGGACAAAGGCATGGCCTTCTGCGGGAGCTGCTATGACGGAGAAAGGTGGTGCCGTGCTTTCAGAATTCAAGGCAGGAACACTTGAATCAAAGATTGTTCCGGGTCTGTATGCCGCAGGAGACGTGCTTGATGTTGATGCCGATACAGGTGGATACAATCTCACATGGGCATTTGCATGTGCATGGTGCATATCGGAAAGTCTGATGCTATAATCACAGCATGGCACGCGAAAGAAAGATAACAGCTCACTTCACAACCAGTCGCAGATATTTCGAGAATGAACTCGGTACGGAGTTTGATTTCACAAGTTCCACGGGCCCCTATGAGTATCTCCTCGGAGCTCTCTCAGGCTGTTTCTATCTCACACTGCTCTCATTTCCGCATGAGGCAAGATGGAAAAGCATGGATATCGCAGTGAGCGGAATCAAGAGAGATGAGGTGCCGACCACTCTGAAGCATACAGAGCTCAGGATCACTGTGACAGATGCGGATAACAGGGAGGAGGTCCTCTCCCTGATAGAAAGGGCAAAGGCGGAATGTTCTGTCTATGCCACCATATCGAAAGTATCGGAAATCGAGACAAGTGTGGAGTTCGTCTGATGGCAGGACTTGAGGAAAGATTCGAGATCTTCAGCGCGTTCAGGCTCGGCATGATCGACTTCTTCTCGAACGATCTTGCTGATGATGGAATGCGGCACAGGAAAAGCTCGGTGTCACACAGGATAGCGCTGAGACTCCGTCCCTATTTCCCCATGCAGTACACCATAGACATAGATACAGATGGTACTGACATTCTCATATGGAAGGACGATGAGATTCCTCTTGCGGTCTTCTGGTCTGATGACTACCTGACGGAGAAAGAGAGGAAGAGAGCGATTGAATACCACAGGGAAAGAAAACCGGGACTCACACTCGCCTTCTCGCTTCTCAGAGACAGGTCCTGGATCCTTGTATACCGCTTCGAGAATGACTATGTCGAGTATCTTCACATCGACAAGGAATCATTCAGCGAAGATGTCCTGAAACGTCTTCTCCTGCCGGAAAAGGCAAAAGATGACAAACAGCTAATGCTTTCACTGAGAACGGAACGGAAAAGACATAGCGAAGAGAAATGATCACTCCTGATGCAATGCCGTTTTCATTCTCTATCAGAGAATTGGCAAGAGGACTCCATCCTCTACGCATTAGCGAAGGATGGAGTGTTTCACACAGGATCTATGACGTGTCCTTCTCCGACAAGCTTGTAGACAGCCCTCTTCTGGGCATCCTCACATCCGTTCCATGGCTTGTCCCTGTTCTCGCTCTTGTACTTCTGGGTCATCCACCAGTCATCATGCTGTACCCTGTCCAGATTCTTCTCCATAAGGGAGAATATGTCATGGTAATACTCAAGAAGATCATCTCCGGAGAGTGCTTCCTTCGCTATTCTCAGCAGAGCCTCGGTATGATGTACACAGAATCCCTTTGAATCCAGAAGGGCCTTGCGGAACTCAGGATCCTCCTTCCAGAGAGAGGCGACCGTATAGCAGTAACGCATGAGCCTGTCATCCATTCTGGAACAGATCAGGCAGCTCTTCTCCCTCTTCTCATGGTATGCGGAGAAATACGCATTGATGGCTTTTTCCGCCTTTCTGGCGCTTGAAGCGCTGTGAACTTTATCAGCATACGGGGAGAGTATTCTCTTCGATTCCTCATAGTATGTGTCCATGACAAGGGCGAGGGACTGGGGTTTTCCTCCCTCTGCGAGCATCGCTGCATGATGGTTGCAGAATCCATGGGTGTTTGTCTCGACACGGACTTCAGGAGTCATCACAGCAGAAGAGAGATAGTACCTCACACCATCAGCCTCTGCCTCCTTCATCAGAGTGCATATGAAGCACTCGCTGCCTTCCTTTACACCATCCCATACGGGAATCGTCTCAAGCTGTATCTTCATCTGAGTTCCGAAATCTCCCGGCATCTTGCCTCTGAAAGTCCTTTTACAGGCACTGCTTCAGACAGATATGTGAGTCTGGCAGCCTGTTCAAGACATTCCAGTCTGTCGAATGCATTGATAAGTGTCTTACCGAATGCTATTGCTCCATGATTCTCAAGGAGCATTACATCATGTTCCTCTGAGAACTCTCCCACTCTCCTTGCAAGTTCCTCTGTTCCCATCAGGGCATAAGGAACCTTTATGACCTTGTCGAGGAGGTACCAGCTCTCGGCGATGAGTGTGGTGTCTATCATCCTGTCTGAAGCTGAATACAGGCAGGAGAACACCGGATGGGAATGAACGACAGCATTCACATCGGGCCTCTTCAGATACACACGCCTGTGCATATCGCTTTCAATGCTGAGACGGAGAGCCAGTGTGAGATTCATTCCATCAGAGAGCCGTACCTCCGCGATATCATCAGAGGAAAGGGATGCCTTGTCCTTACCTGACGGGGTTATGAGCATAAGGTCATCAAATCTCATGCTTATGTTCCCTCCGGTTGCTGTAGTCAGCCCCCTCTGATAACACCTTGCCATAAATCCGGCAACACTTTCTTTCGCTTCTTTCACCGTCATGATTATCAAAGTATATCAGAAGAAAGGCCCATACGCTCGAAAGCCTTGTCAAATGGAGGATAGGCTATGCCTTTCTCCGTGATTATTCCTGTCACAAGTGAGTGATCTGTGACATCGAATGCCGGATTTGACACCTTCACTCCTTCCGGAGCCATCCTGCGGCTGTACCACATCTCCGTGACTTCCTCTGCAGCTCTCTCCTCAATCGGAATCTCATCGCCGGAACGGATTGACATGTCGATGGTGGAGGAAGGCGCAAGACAATAGAACGGAATGTCATAGTATTTCGCAAGGATCGCCACCCCGCTTGTTCCGATCTTGTTCGCAAAGTCTCCATTCGCCGCAACCCTGTCAGCACCGACAAAGACTATGTTTATCTTCCCTCTCTTCATGGTTATCGATGCCATATTGTCACAGATGAGTGTTGTATCAACTCCTGCCGTCTGCATCTCGAAAGCAGAAAGCCTTGCTCCCTGCAGAAGAGGTCTTGTCTCATCGCAGAATATATGAAGATCGTTCCAGCCATGCTCAAGAGCGATATACACAGGAGCAAGGGCCGTCCCGTACTTCGCAGTTGCCAGCGTTCCTGCATTGCAGTGCGTGAGAATTCCATCCCCATGATGGAGAAGAGAGAATCCATGTTCCCCTATGCTTCTTGAAAGAGCTATATCCTCATTCCGGATGGCATCAGCTTCAATTCCCAGCCTCTCAACAAGTCCTGGAAGATTCATGACAGACAGATTGTCCTCAAGAACTCTCTCCATTCTCCTGAGCGCCCATGAAAGATTCACAGCTGTCGGACGTGAGGAGATAAGATAATCCTTTTCCCTCCGGAAATATTCGACGAAGGCGGATTTATCATCGCCTGAAAACTTTCTCATCAGCACATATATACCGTACGCTGCAGCCACACCGATGGCAGGAGCACCTCTGACCCTGAGTTTCTTTATCGCCTCATAGATCGATTCCCTGTCATCAAGTTCAAGATACTTTATCTCATTCGGAAGAAGCGTCTGATCAAGAATGACAAGCTTCGTTCTGTCCTCAGATATGTTAACCGTTTCAAGACCTAGAGCATTCATAACACTGATTATGCCACAAAGAGAGGCTGAAATAACAATGCTTGATTTTATTATCCGTTATGTTCTATTATGTCGGAGTACCAACGGGGCTGTAGCTCATCTGGCTAGAGCGATTGAATGGCATTCAATAGGTAGTCGGTTCAAGTCCGATCAGCTCCAAACAGCAACTCTCTGGAAACAGGGAGTTGTTTCATTTTCAGAGGAAATCCTGAATCCGGCATGGTAGACCACAATTCAAAGCCCATAAAGCTTACTTATTGTCATTGATCTCTATGGCCTGGATTTCAAGCATCATCCTGTCGAAATCGCTCTGATACAGTTTGTCCTGAATAACCCTGTATTTTTCAAACTCACTCAGGGCATGTGCCTTTGCAAGCTCTGCAGATATCTTCCCATTATCCTTGAGTACATCCTTGTCCCAGAGGGTGAGAAAACTGTTGAGACGCTCTTCCCAGTCTTCCATG
>CALXON010000083.1 GCA_944389985.1 uncultured Spirochaetaceae bacterium
CATGTGGATTCAATGCAGGTCCCAAAGGTACGAGAAACATGGTTCTTGCTCCTGGAGAGGCAAAGACAATGTACGTCGCGAACGCATTCGCAAGCTATGACAACCCCAGAATCGGACTGGGATACTATGCCACGGAGTTCACTGAGGACGGAGTTGTCTTCAAGCGTACGAAGAGCTGGGCGATGATCCCTGTCGATCACAGGTTCAGGGCCATAAGAAGGCAGTCTGAGAAGGTCTTTACGGAAGCTGAGATTAATTAGATTGCATATTGACGCATTCAATCAATGAAAATACCTTACAGGTGAAGAGGTGTCCTATGGATAGGTATGTCTATCTTGATAATAACGGTACAACCAGGACAGCAGATGAGGTTCTGGATTTCATGAATGAGAATTCCGGTCTGTATGGCAATGCTTCAAGCATGCATACGATAGGAAGGAATGCTGCAGCCGGCATAGACTGGGCGAGGAAGGAAGTCGCAGCCCTGATAGATGCGGAACCTGAGGAGATATTCTTCACCTCCGGTGCGACCGAGAGCAACAACACAGTCCTCAACATCTTCCGTGACAGGGCGGATGCGGGAGAGAAGAGGAACAGGATCATCATTTCCGCAGTTGAGCATCCTGCATCGATCGAGACGGCGAAGTATCTCAAAAAGAAGGGGTACCATGTTGATCTGTGTCCTGTGGACCGCATCGGCCGGGTGATACCTGAAGAGCTTGAGAAGCTGATGGGCGATGATGTCTCGCTTGTATCGGTGATGACCGGCAACAATGAGACAGGAACGATACAGCCTGTTGCGGAGTGCGCGGAGATCGCACACAGATATGGTGCGTATATGCATACAGATGCGACACAGGCTATCGGTAAGATCCCTGTATCTGTCAACCTTCTCGGAGCGGACTATCTTTCCCTCTCAGGCCATAAATTCTATGGTCCTAAAGGTATAGGTGTCCTGTACGCTAGGAAGGGAGTGCCGCTCTCGCCATTCGTGCACGGCGGTCATCAGGAACATGGGATGAGAGCCGGAACGTATAACAATCAGGGAATATACGGCATCGGAAAGGCTGCTGAGCTTGCTGCCCTGAACCTTGTGGAGGAGCATGACAGGCTCTGGGCGATGAGGGAAGCTCTCAGGAAAGGCATCATGGAAAGAATTCCGGATGTGATCATAAACGGTTCCAATGATGAGTCTCTCTGCCTCCCGGGAACGCTCAATGTATCATTCCCGTGTGCAGAGGGAGAGTCGATCCTGCTGTATCTTGATCTTGAGGGAATAGAGGTCTCTACCGGATCTGCATGTGCGACAGGTTCTCTGGAGCCAAGCTATGTGCTTCTTGCTTCCGGTCTTGATGTTGAGCTTGCCCATGGTTCGATACGCTTCTCATTCGGCAGATACAACACGATGGATGATGTCAGCTATGTGCTTGAGAAACTTCCTCCGATCATTGAGAAGGTTAGGAAGATGAGTACAAGGAGGGTATGACGATGCAGAGTTTCATGTCACAGTGGGTATATACGGATACGGTCAAGGATCATTTCATGAATCCGAGGAATCTCTGGAAGGAAGGTGAGGACTTCACTCCGGATGGAGTGGGAGAGGTTGGATCTCTTGCCTGTGGCGACCAGATGCGTGTCGGCATCAAGGTGGAGGATGGCAGGATAAAGGATCTCAGATGGCTCACATACGGGTGTGCCTCGGCGATCGCATCGACTTCGATGATGAGCGAGATCGCCATCGGAATGACTCTTGAGGATGCATACCACATCACTCCGTCGATGATCACGGAAAAGCTCGGAGGTCTTCCCGAACACAAGTTCCACTGCTCGGTCCTGGGAGACAAGGCCCTGAGGGCAGCCATCGATGACTACCTTGAGAAGCATGGCATGGACAATCCCTACAAGGGAACGACAGCCCGCATCATCTGTGAATGCAAGGGTGTAACCGATCAGATGATCGAGGAACTGGTCAAGACAGACAAGGTCCATAACTTCCAGGAACTCCAGGATGCTACGGGATGCTGTACTGCCTGCGGAAAGTGCAAGGACAGGATCCTCGATGAGCTCAATGAGTGCCTTCATATCTACGGTAAGTGATGATAAGCATATATCTTGATCTCGTGAGAGATGCCCTGTATCCGAAGAAGCGCGGAGTGCTGACCAAGCGCAACAAGTTCCTTGCAGTCGCTCCGCTGAGGGAGATGGGAGCCGGTGACATAAAGAAGCTCCGGGAACATCTCCGTCTCTCATCCGGTATGTTCGCTTCCGTGCTCGGTGTCTCCGAGAAGACGGTGGAGGCATGGGAGAGCGGGACGAACTCACCGTCAGGAGCATCTCTCCGTCTGATGAACATGCTCTGTCTCTATCCTGATATCCTGATAGAGACGCGCACGGTGTATGAGACAGGAAATGTCAGATAGCTCCGTATATTGATCCTCCTATGAATTCCCTGAGGATCGAATCAGGCGGGACCGCATCATCCGGCAGAGGATAGACAAGATCAAGAAATGCCAGCAGGCGGCGGGAGAGTGCATATGCCTCTCCCTCTTCTCTTCTTACAGACCTCAGAAGCGGTATCGCGTATGTGACCAGCACCGAAAGCTCATACTCCAGTGCGCTGTTTATCATGATATCGGCATTGTTCTGGAACGGGAATATGTTGTTCTTCTCTCCCCGTTCAACCTGTGGCCACCGCCTGAGTGTCTCCGCAGCCGGTATTCCTCTTGTCCTTGAATCCCTTATCATGCGGCGCAGTATGCGGTTGTCTGTCGTGCTGATTCTCGATCTCGTGTCGAGGTTCACCTGTGTGAGAGCTGAGATATAAACACGGAAGATCTTCTCCTCAGGGAAATCTCCTATCAGGGCGGGGTTGAGTCCATGTATGCCCTCGATAATGAGGATCGAATCCTCATCCATCTTCAGTGTCTTATCGAGAAGCACTGTCTTCTTTTCCTTGAATGAATGCTCGGCAGGATGTATCTCCTTCCCATTCACAAGATCGGAGAACTGCTCTCTGAAAAGAGGAATGTCCAGAGACTCGAGCACATCGAAGTCCTTCTCGCCGTTCTCATCAACGGGAACGAGGTCTCCCGGAAGGTAGTAGTCATCGAGGGACAGTCTTATCGGGCTGTATCCATGAAGTATCAGCTCGTCAGTGAGTTTCATCGAGAATGTTGTCTTTCCTGATGATGACGGACCTGCGATGAAGACAGCCTTTATCGTCTTCTTCTCCGCGACAGCCGATGCGATCGCCGCGATGCGCTTTCTCTGCAGTGCCTCGGTCAGCCTGATCGTCTCTGTTATGGTTCCCTCAGAGATCTGCCTGTTCAGATCACCAAGGGATTCGATGCCGACTATCCCTGATATCCTCTTGTTCTCCGAGAAGACGGAGAAGAGGAGCGGATTGTCAGAGAATGGCAGGATCCTGAAAGGACTTCTCGTCTGCGGATAGCGCAGAAGCAGTCCCCCTTCATAGTTCATGAGTTCCCAGAGCCCCAGATAGCCTGCTGACGGTACCATCGGCTCATAATCCATCTCATAACAGTCTCCGAGTCTGGCGAACCTGTATGATGACGCGTTCTCGGAAAGAAGCAGCTTCCCGGTCTCCGCAAGGTTCCTCCTTCTGGAATATTCAAGAGCTTCCTCTGCTGTGAGCGTGACAAGATCTATCGGCAGGTCATTCCTTACAGCTTCATTCATCGCAGCTTTCAGAGCCTTTGTGTCGGGCTTCCTTCCATCCCTGTAGCGGAAGTAATAGCCGTCCCCGAGACTGTGGCCTATGATCAGGGTCCTCTCAGGGGCTATTAGAGCGGAGGCATAGCAGAGGAGGAAACAGATGGACTTCCTGTACACACGTTTTCCCTCAGGGGAAGCGGCCCTTATCGTACGGATCTCCGTGCTTCCCATGAGCTTCTCCTTCAGGGAGACAACACAGCCGTTCGCATATGCTGCCGATACCGGATTGTCCTCATAACGGATGCTTCCCGTTTCCAGAAGTTCAAGGATCGTGGTCCCGGCCTCTGTCTCTGTCATCCTTCCATCTATGGTTGCCTTGATCTTTTCCATATCCCAGATGATACCATATGCTTTCATGAAGTATATGCAGAGAAGCGTGAAGGTGCTGTGAGGAGAGGACGCGGAGGGCACTTTCAGTTATAATCCGTAGTATGCATGTACTCCAGCTTTCCCTGGATAAAGGGACGTATGGAATTATCGATACAGAAGAAAAGGGACATGCTCTTGATCTTGCGCTGAGACTGTACAGGGAGCATGAGATGGAGAGACCTGTGGTGATCGTGGCTCCGTCAGCATCTGCGGCTGAGTATCAGGGATCATCATTCTTCACTGTCATATACCGCTCTCCAGTGACTTCTTCCGTAACGCTGGCATTCTCGAATCTGCCTCCGGGGTACTCACTCCGCCGTCTCGGGTATGATGTCGTTCTCATCACCGGAAGGGCTTCAAGACTGACAGCTGTCGCTCTGGACTCAGGGTACGCCGCATTCATACCTGCTGATGTCTATGCCTCCATGAGCGCTGACGAGTTCGGACGTGCT
>CALXON010000084.1 GCA_944389985.1 uncultured Spirochaetaceae bacterium
TTCGAGCTTATCTATTCCTCAGGCATGAGAATATCAGAGGCGGTGAATCTCGATGTCTCGTCATTCCATTCTGATGAGGGCACAATCGCCGTGATCGGCAAGAGGGACAAGGAGAGACTTGTCTTCATCGGGGAGATAGCAAAGGATGCCCTTGTCTCGTATCTTGAGAACATAAGGCCGCTTCTTCTGAAGAACAGGAATGAGAAGGCGCTCTTCCTGAACAGACGCGGGGAGAGAATGACAAGACAGGCTGTGCACAAGCGCTTTCATGAGACTGTGGAAAGAATCGGAATGGATGCGACTGTACATACACTCCGTCACTCATTCGCCACACATATGATCGAGCATGGTGCCGATATCCGCTCGGTGCAGGAGATGCTCGGACACAGCGATGTGCGCACGACGCAGATATACACCCATCTGAACACCGGCTCGATCCTCTCATTCTTTGACGAATTCTCACCACTTTCCGATCCTGACTGGCAGGAAGAGTGACTTACTGCGTATATATTACATGCAGAATGACGATTTCAGGATGCTCTTTCCCGGGTCGATGCGGGAGGAGATAGAAAAAGCGGAAGATGACGGCATCAGGACAGGACTCATCTCATCCATACCCGTTTTCTACAGAGGAGAACTGCCTGAGACAAAGGGCGTACTTCTTCTTTCTTCGGTGACAACCGAGAGGGTCATCAGGGATATGTATGTGTCAGCACTTGAGGCGGCGCTCTCGGGAGAGGAGATCATCTCCATAGGAGACAACGGAGGGATGCTTTCCGTGATCAGAGGCGCAGAGGATGGCGATGGCCGGATACATATGGTCATCTCAGAGGGAATGCGTGACTATGAGAGGAAGCATGGCTGGAAGCTGAGGAAGATACTTCTGACAGGTGGAAGCATCATCAGCCCGTGCCTTACCGGCAGAAGCGGTCCTGAGTCGCGTGAGATCGCTCTCGCCCTCTCATCATCCCTGATCGCGGCAGCTTCCGGCAACAGGCTTAAAAGCACCCATCTGATTCCTTCCGCCCTTGATATGGGCCTCGATGTCTCCGTGCTCAGGTCATCCCTTACTGAGAAGGCAATGAGAAGCATCGTCATGGAGGGCTGTCCTGTAGTCGATACATACTCATCCTCCGTCAAGTTTCCCCGTGCGATAGCCTATCTCCACAGCTCCGGTTCTTATGGATTCAGGGGCTCTGTATTCGATATAATGAGAATGCAATGGGATTAGCGGAAGACTTCCTGATCTATCTGAAGGATATCAGGGGACTGTCTGAGAACACAGTCACGAACTATGGGATCGACCTCAGACACTGGAAAGCCTGGCTTGGAAAAGCCGGATGCGATGAGACATCCTTCTCGAAGGAGGATGCCGCTTCATATACCAGAGAGCTGATGGCAGAGTTCTCAGAGCGGTCAGTACTCAGAAAGCTCACCGCACTCCGCACATACTACGGCTATCTCATAAGAAGGAATGTATGCTCATCCGATCCTTTCCAGGGAATATCCCTGAGGATGAAGGAGAGAAGGCTTCCCTCCGTCCTCACGGAGGATGAGGTCAGGGAACTTCTCTCACTTCCGAGAAACGGGTACATGGATGAGCGTGACCATATGCTATTCCTTCTCATATACAACTCAGGGATGAGAATTTCAGAGGCGCTCTCTATCGATGCCAGGGACATCGATCTTTCAAGACGCCGCATTCTGATACGGGGAAAGGGAGACAAGGAGCGCTTTGTCTTCTTCTCCTCATCTACGAAGGACGCGATCATCGCGTACATGCCAGTACTTGAGGCGTTCAGGGCGAAGACACATGGTGATGAAAGAGCTTTTTCCTCGGAGAGAAAGGCGGAAGGTTGCCCTTCTCAAGTGCTCATATTATCTTTGAGAGGTATAGAGAGAAGCTTGGATGGCAGAAGGAGTTCACACCCCATACGCTCCGCCACTCATTCGCAACGCATCTGATGGACCGCGGTGCGGATATCAGGCTGGTACAGGAGCTGCTAGGGCATGAGAGCATCTCCACGACCCAGATCTATACCCATGTGTCACGTCAGAAGCTCAGGGCTGTCTACGAGAAGACACATCCTCATGCAAAGGAGAAACAGTAATGGATATCCACGGGACAACGATATGTCTTGTAAGAAAGGACGGACAGGTCGCCATAGCCGGAGACGGTCAGGCCACACAGAGCGAGGGCGGCATCGTGATGAAGGGAAACTGCCGCAAGGTCAGACGAATATATGACGGCAGGATCATCGTAGGATTTGCAGGTGCTACAGCCGATGCGTTCACGCTTTTCGAGCTCTTCGAGTCTAAGCTCAGACAGTACAACGGAGATCTTACACGTTCTGCCGTGGAGCTTGCAAAGGAGTGGAGGACTGACAAGACACTCAGGAACCTCAATGCTATGATCCTCACATCAGACGGGGACAAGGCCTTCCTCATAACAGGAGCAGGTGATGTGCTCGAGCCTGAGTATGATGCTGCAGGTATCGGATCAGGTGGAAGCTATGCGCTTGCCGCAGCCAGAGCCTATCTTGATGCCGGTGTCGACATGACAGCAGAGGAGATAGCGAGAAAGAGTGTCTCAATTGCCGCAGATATCTGCATATACACCAACCACAACATAATCACAGAGGTACAGGATGCCAGAGTATAAGAAGAAGCTTGATGATATGGTTCCTTCCGAGATCGTGAGGAGCCTTGATGAATATGTAGTCGGACAGGATGAGGCGAAGCGCACGATCGCAATAGCGATCCGCAACAGAGTAAGGCGCAAGAGACTTCCTGATGATGTCAGGGATGAGGTGACTCCGAAGAACATCCTCATGATCGGTCCCACCGGTGTCGGAAAGACCGAGATAGCAAGGAGGATCGCAAAGCTTGCGAATGCTCCTTTCATCAAGGTTGAGGCGACCAAGTATACCGAAGTCGGATATGTCGGACGTGATGTTGAGTCAATGGTCCGTGATCTCGCAGCAGCATCCCTTTCCATGGTGAGGGAGGAGATGGCAGGGCAGAAAGAGGAGGAAGTCGAGAAAAGGGTTGAGGAGAGACTTCTTGATCTACTTCTGCCCGCGGTCTCCAAGGACAACCCAACAGATCTCGCGACATCGGACACGAGGGAGAAGTTCCGCACGATGCTCCGTGAGGGAGTCTTCGACTCGAAGGAAGTCGAGATGCCTGTCGACATGAAAGCACATCTCGGATTCGAGGTCATGGGCTCTGGCGGGAACATGGAGGATATACAGCAGGCTCTCAACTCTATCGGAAACATGTTCTCATCATCCGGAAGGCAGAAGGTGAGGAAGCTTACTGTGAAGAGAGCCAGGGAGATACTCCATGAGGAGGAGATGGACAAGGTGATCGATCCAGACAAGGCTGTCGACGAGGCTATCGAGAGAGCTGAGGAAATGGGCATCATCTTCATCGATGAGATCGACAAGGTCGCATCGCGCAACAGCAACTCCAATTCCGATGTCTCCCGTGAGGGTGTCCAGCGTGACATCCTTCCGATTGTCGAGGGAACGAAGGTCTCGACGAAGTGGGGTGTTGTCGATACGACGAACATTCTCTTCATCGCGGCAGGTGCTTTCTCATTCGCGAAGCCTTCTGATCTCATTCCGGAGCTTCAGGGAAGGTTCCCGCTCCGTGTCGAGCTGAAGGATCTCTCAGGCGAGGACTTCTACCGCATCCTCACAGAGCCCCAGAACGCCATCACGAAGCAGTACAAGGCCCTTCTTTCCACAGAGGGTGTCGATGTCACATTCACCGATGAGGCACTCCGTGAGATCGCTGATATCGCATACGAGGTGAACCAGTCGAATGACAACATCGGAGCAAGAAGGCTCTATACGGTCATGGAGAAGCTTCTCGAGGAGCTTGCGTTCTCAGCCGATGAGCTTTCGGGACAGGCTATAGAGATCACGAAGGACTATGTGAGACAGCGTCTTTCCGGAATCGTTGAGAATCAGGATCTTTCGAAGTATATTCTCTGATATGCAGTACTACACCGTCGTCGCAGAAAGTTATGAGAAAGCGCTGGAGAAGGCAAGAGAGCTCTATGGAAGTGACATAAGGATCAACTCCAGACGTGACTACACGACAAGAGGTGGGCTTTTCACACGCCGTGAATCACGGTGCGAGATCGTATGCTATATTGCCGACGGTCCTAAGAGGAAAAAGCCCAGAAGTTCAGATGAGAAGGACATGTCCGAGTTCGAGAAGGAGGCAAGGACTCCCGATCCCTCATCACTGACTGCAAGTGAGAGGCTCGATACGGAGATATACAGGGAGAAGGAGAGCTCTGAGACAGAGAAGGAAGCGAGAAGGCTTCTTGAACTGAATCACATCACCGATCCTCTCTGCTCAAAGCTGCTGGAGGATCTTCCTGAGGACAAGGATCCGAGGGTGGTCCTTCCTGACAGGATTGTCTCACTCTCCGGTGTCGATTACACGAGGCAGGTGCATCCGAGACACTTCGTAGTCTTCCTCGGTCCCACTGGATCAGGGAAGACCACGACGCTTGCGAAGGCCGCGTATCTCTACGCAGCTGCAGGAAAGAGGGTTGCGATCATCTCCCTTGATACATACAGGGTAGGGGCGTATGAGCAGATAAAGGCCTTCGGTGATGCGCTCTCCATTCCTGTAGCGATGGCGGGAGCGGAGGATGAGCTCGTCTCCGCATACGAGTCCTTCTCTTGGAAGGATGTCATATTCATCGATACGATGGGACTTTCTCCAAAGGATCAGGAACTGAATCTCAGGCTGAGGGCTCTTCTCGGAGTGCTTGACCGTGACAGGACTGATTTCATCCTCACGATATCGGCATCGATGAAGGAGGAGGATGCCATGGAGCAGTTCTCCTCATACTCGGAGTTCGGGATCTCGTCCCTTGCTGTCACGAAACTTGATGAGACGGAGACGATAGGCAATGTGCTCTCGTTCTCATACAAGATCGGTGTCCCGATATTCCTCTTCACCGACGGACAGAAGGTTCCGGAGGATATAAAGAAAGCGAGCTCTGCCTTGATCCTTGAGCACCTTGCAGGATTCGGCCTTGATATGAAAGGGTACAGGAAGCAGCTTTCAGAGAAGCTCTGAGGATATGAGCTCAAGATCTGACGGGTCAGCTGTGACGACCCTCATCCTTCCTGATTCGATGGCTCCTCCGGGAATCTCCTGAGGAGCTTTCTCATAGACTGTCTCCTCATCTTTTGAGATGGAGAGGACAAGATCATCAAGCTCATCATCGTCAGGATCCCCTGTGATCGCAAGGATGAATCCGTTCTCATCGTATATCACCGCATCACCCTTGAGTGGCAGAGAGGAGAGTGTG
>CALXON010000085.1 GCA_944389985.1 uncultured Spirochaetaceae bacterium
GAGAACGGATCAGGAAAGAGCACATTCATCAAGACTGTCCTCTCCCTGATCCCGCCGCTTTCCGGCAGGATAACCTTTGAAGGCGGACTGAAGCGCAATGAGATCGGGTATCTGCCTCAGCAGTCCCTCATACAGCGTGACTTTCCCTCATCTGTCATGGAAGTCGTGCTCTCAGGCTGTCTGAACAGGCACAGGAAGCTCTTCGGCTACTCGAAGGAGGAGAGGGAACGGGCAATGGCTGAGCTTGAGAGACTTGGAATGTCGGAAAAGCGCAGCACGCCATTCAGGGATCTTTCAGGAGGACAGCAGCAGCGTGTGCTTCTGGCAAGGGCTCTGATGGCTACAGAGAAGCTCCTTCTCCTTGATGAGCCTACAGCGGGACTTGATGCTGCCTCCACCGCGGAGATGTATGGCATCATAGATGAGCTCAATGCCTCAGGTACTGCCGTTATGATGGTGACCCATGACATCCATCCGGCACTCAATGCGGCAAGGACGATCCTTCACCTGTCACATGGTTCCTATTTCTTCGGAACCCGTGACGACTATTTCAGATCCCCGATGGGACGCACATTTCTCAGGGAGGCTGGCCATGATCATCAGTGATATCTTCACATATCCCTTTCTTCTGAGGGCCCTCGTCGTAGGTTTCATGGTCTCTGTCGCCTCAGCGCTGCTCGGGGTGAGTCTGGTCCTGAGACGCTTCTCCATGATCGGTGACGGACTGTCACATGTCGGGTTCGGAGCGCTCGGTATCGCCGCAGTTCTCTCCCTTTCCCCGATGGCTGTGACGATTCCTGTCGTGATTGTCTCAGCATTCCTCCTTCTCAGAGTGTCCGGCAGCGGAAGTGGTGACAGGGCGATCGCGCTCATCTCGTCATCCGCGCTTGCTGTTGGTGTGATAGCGGTCTCAGCAGGGGGTGTGAATACAGATCTCAACGCATTCCTCTTCGGTTCGATACTCTCTGTCTCCAGAAGTGATGCCGTGATAGCAGGCGTCTCCGCCATCGTCACACTCTTTGTCTACATCGTCTTCTATCATCAGATCTATGCCTCGACATTCGATCCTTCCTTTGCTGAGGCTACAGGCATAAGGTGCTCACGCTACACCTCGATACTCGCCGTTCTCACAGCCCTGATAATAGTAGTCGGAATGAGGATGCTGGGTTCGCTCCTGATCTCCTCTCTGATCATTTTTCCTGCCGCATCGGCGATGCTCGTATCAAGATCGTACCTGATGGTCTCGGTCCTTTCCGCCATTGAATCAGCGGTGGCGTTCATCACAGGCTTCATGGCATCGTATCTTTTCTCCCTGCCTGCGGGAGCTTCCGTTGTCGCCGTGCATATGATCATCTACGTCATGATGCATCTGATCGCATGGATGCAGAGAAGGAAACGCATTGCTGTGGTATCATATGGGAATGGAAATGCAGATTGAGTACATCATACGTCTTCTCCTGTCAATTCTCTGCGGCGGCCTCATAGGGGCCGAGAGGGAACTGAGACAGAAGAATGCTGGAGTGAAGACACATGTAGTTGTCGCGCTCGCATCAGCGCTCATGATGATTGTCTCAAAGTATGGATTCTACGATGTTCTTCCTGTGGACGGTATTTCCGTGGATGCCTCGAGAATCGCAGCAGGTGTTGTCAGTGCGATCGGCTTCCTCGGAGCCGGAGTCATATTCGTACGGCGTGATTCGGCCATGGGCATAACCACCGCAGCGGGACTCTGGGCAACTGTCGGAGTGGGAATCGCTCTGGGGGCTGGAATGTATGAGGTTGCGGTCATTGCGACGCTGATGATAATGGTCGTGCAGATCGTGCTTCACAGCCGCCACCTCAGGCTCATTAGCCCTGTTGCCGGCAGCATCAAGGTCGATCTCACCGCAAGCGGGATGACTGTCAGTGAAATAAGAAGCCATCTTGCTTCCGCGGGAGTTTCTTTCAGAGGATTCTCCCTCAGGAAAAGCGAAGATGGCCATATGATATTCTCTGCGTACATCATGCTCTCAGCGCGCCGCAAGCATGCAGAGCAGCTGGAGTTCCTCGAGAAAGCCGAGTATATCGCAGAGTTGGAGATACACTCCGTCTGATCAGAGTCCGAGCATTCTCTTCAGCTCAGCCTCGTTCCTGACTCCTGTTGCCCTGTCGACGACCTCTCCGCCGCGGAAGACAAGGAGTGTGGGAATCGCCTGCACTCCGAACTCAGCTGCGAGATCAGGGTTCTCATCAACATTGCATTTGCAGATCTTCGCACCCTTGAGTGCTTCTGCAGATTCCTCGAGGATCCTTGTCTGCATCCTGCACGGACCACACCATGATGCCCAGAAATCGAGAAGGACAGGACCTTCCGCGTTCTTCACTTCAGCTGTGAAATTATCTTTTGTTATATCCATAATCTTCTTTTCTCCTTTCACTGAGGATAATCATGGGACGATGATATCGGCAAGAAGGACCGTGATTCCTCTTGTATCGGTCAGGCCTTTCACCGGGAATGTCTTCACGGATGACGGCATCAGCCCCTGAGTGTATATGAAGTCCATGCGCTCATAGATCTCTCCGTTCATCCTTGTCGCGCCGACATCTGTCTCCGGACTGAAATGTGTCGCCCTGTAGGCATCCTTCCAGCCTCCAT
>CALXON010000086.1 GCA_944389985.1 uncultured Spirochaetaceae bacterium
AAAACAACATTATGCTTATACAATAATGAAGCGCCCAGCGTCAATTGTCAAAATCAACTTCCTTGTTGCTGTCATCGAAAATGACAGGCTCACCTTTGACACTCTCAAGCCTGTAGCTTGTAGTGATAGATACACCGGGCTCCATCTGGGTGACACCGAGAAGGCTCTGGGAGCCTGTAACGGTATGCTTGTTGTGGGTGATGATGATGAACTGGCTTGATCTCGAGAAGTCATCGAGGACTCCGAGGAAGTAGCCGATGTTCCTGTCATCAAGCGCCGCATCAAGCTCATCGAGGATACAGAACGGAGACGGCTTCACCTGATAGGTCGCGAAGAGAAGTGCGACAGCTGTCATGGACCTCTCTCCTCCTGAGAGGAGGTTGAGGTACTGAGGCTTCTTTCCTGGTGGCTGTGCAAGGATGTTGATACCCGATGTGAGGACATTCTCGGGATCCTCAAGGGTGATCTCGGCCCTACCACCTCCGAAGAGACGCTTGAACATGGCCTGGAAGTTCGCGCTGATCTCCTTGTATGTCTTCGTGAAGAGCTCCTCCGAGCGGTGAGTGATCTCATCAAGGACCTGCTCGAGGTCTGCCTTTGCCTTCCCGAGATCCTCCAGATGCTTGGCGTAGAACTTGTACTGCTCAAGCGACTCCTCATACTCCTGCTCGGCCATGTAGTTGATGTTGCCGAATGACTGGAGTTCCTTCTGGACCTCCTTGAGCTCGTTCTGTATCAAGGTCTCCGAAGGAATGTCCTTGTCCTTGTACTCATCCATGAACTCGCCGAGGTTCCTTCCGTACTTATTGAAGAAGTTCTGAACTGTTGTCTGTGTGAGACTTCCTGAGTTCTCCATCCAGATCTGCTGCTCGCTTGCAGCCTTCTGTGCGTTTGTAAGCTGATTGACGAGGTTATCCTTCAGCTGTCTCTTCTCCGAAAGTGCCCTGCTCCTTCCTGCCGACTCGGAGGAAAGGATGTTGTACTCCTCGCCCTTCTCCTTCTTCTCGTCGACGGCGGCCTTCTTCTCCTCATCCTTAGCCCTGAGCATATCGGCAACCTCATCCATGCGGCTTCTGGCCTTCTCGGCCTCCGCAAGCATGTCGGAAAGGGAGAATGAACGGTCCTCAAGGGCCTTTCTCATGTTGCCGAGGATCGTCTGTGATGCTTCGACCGATGATTTCAGTTCTCCGAAATGTCTATTCGCTGCATCAATCGCATCACGGAGTGAGTCGGTATCGCTGCGGAGTATCCTGACCCTCTCCCTAGCATCATCTATGAAGTGCCTGTTGGCGATGATCTCGCTCCTGACTTCCTGCTCCTTCTTCTCAGCTTCCCTCTTCCTCGATATAAGACCCTCAGGAGAGAGAAGCGTATCGATGACAGGAGGAATCGATGCCTTGTACTCTGTGAACGCCGCGATCATCTCATCAAGACCCGATGAGACCTTGGAGAAATCACGGACAGTGATCTCCTTCGAGAGCGGAACATCCTCCTTGAGTGATGAGATGTAGTCGATCCTGCCCTGAAGCATCTTTGTCAGCTCTCCGGCCTTGTCCCTCAGAGCCTTCTCCGCATTCTCCCTGCGCTCAGATGAATACTCGGTTCCTGTATTCTCATCGACCTCGCTTATGAGCTCCTCTATAAGTGACTTGAGCTCTTCAGACAGCCTCTGGAGATCCTGATCGAGCTCATTGTTGCGCTCTTCCCTTCTTGAGATCTCATCCTCGGTCTCCTGGATTTTCGAGGTATTATCCTCCAGCATCTTCCTCAGAGCCGCTATCTGCCTCTCCTCTTCCTCAAGCCTTTCCTCGTTATCCCTGACAGTCTCCTCATAGCTCTCGATCTCGGCTCTGTCACGGTCGATCGAGACCTTGATCTCCTCTGCCTTATCCCGGCTTGATCGCTCAGAGATAGCATAGTCCTGATACCTCTCGTTGAGCATCGAGATCGCCTGCTCGGCAGACTGGATCCGACCGTCAAGCGAGGTCATCTTGAGCTGGAGAGCATGAAGATTGTCACTATCTGTCCTGACAGCCTCCTGCTCGGAGTTTATCTGATCGGTAATCGATGAGATGGCATTCTGCAGCCTCTCTGACTCGGCCTGAGCCTCCGCAAGAAGCCTCGCCCTCTCATCATTCATCAGGGAGTATGTCCTCAGCTGTCCGAGATGGAACTGGACATCGAGCTCGAAAGCCCTCTTCTCAAGATCCTTGGCCTTTATCGCCTTCTCAGCCTGGGTCCTTGTCCTGTCACAGATTCTCTTGGCTTCCCTTGCCTGTATCTCTATGTCACTGATGTTCTCTTCAGTTCTCTGGAGCTTATTCTGGGCCTCATTGCACTGTGCCTTGAATCTGGAGATTCCCGCAGCTTCCTCAAAGATGTACCTTCTGTCCTCAGGCTTCGTCGAGAGGATCTGGTCGATCTTGCCCTGCTCGAGGATCGAGTACGCACTCTTTCCGACACCCGTGTCGAAAAAGAGCTCCTGGATGTTCCTCAGAAGACAGCGCTGCTTGTTCAGGTAGTACTCACTCTCACCTGAACGGAAGACCCTTCTCTTGATCTCGATCTCCTCGACATCTGTAGGAAGGGTGTGTGCGCTGTTGTCGATCACGAGCGTCACTTCGGCGAATGTCATCGGCTTTCTGGTATCGGTACCGTTGAAGATGACATCTTCCTTCTTGCCGGCCCTTATGGTCTTCATGGACTGCTCTCCGAGAACCCACTTGACCGCATCGACAATATTCGACTTGCCGCATCCGTTCGGACCAATGAGTGCGGTGATACCGTCAACGAAGTTTATATGAGTTCTGTCAGCAAAGCTCTTGAAGCCGTAGAGTTCTAGTGACTTGAGGAACAAAGGCCCCCTCCTTGAAAAGAAATCTTCCCGATTATAGCATTTAGCAAAGCAATGGAAAACACACTCTTCTCTGCAATCGGAATGGATGAGCGTCATCTTGTCATCTGCGGGACGGATGAGGCCGGAAGGGGGCCTCTTGCAGGGCCCGTAGTCGCTGCTGCCGTTGTCCTTCCGGATGATTTCCCGAGAGAGATACTGGGTGACAGCAAGGCGCTCTCGGAAAAGAGAAGACTCGAGGCTGAGAGGATCATCAAGGAGAAGGCTGTCTGGGCCGTTGCTTCCGTAAGTCACAGGGAAATAGACAGGATAAACATTCTCAACGCCTCCATGCTCGCGATGAGGAAGGCATACATTAAAGTCAGCGCAATGACACATGTTGATCTTCTTCTTGCGGACGGGAACAGATGTCCCGATGTCGATATAGAATGCAGGGCAATTGTAAAGGGAGATGCGAAGATACCTGAGATAATGGCTGCATCGATACTCGCGAAGAATGAACGTGACAGGATCATGGTACTTGCGTCAGGAAAATGGCCGGGATACGGCTATGAGAAGCACAAGGGCTATCCGTCAAAGGCACACCGCGATGCGATTCTCCGCCTCGGGCCCTCACCCATCCAGCGTCTGACATTCCATACAGGACTGGAGAAAGAGGAGAAGCAGCCGGAACTTTTCTGATTCAGTGAATTAGGTTTCCAATGATCTCTTCCTGCCAAGGAATTCCCTGATAGCATCCTCATCTTCCTGTCTCTGCCTTCTTAGTTCTTCATCAGATATGGTTCTCTTTCTGTCATAGCCTGAAATACACATGTCATACAGGAAACTCTTTATCTGATCCTTTTGGTTTGTCTCATAGAAATTGACAAGAAGACCTGAAAACTCAGTAAGCCTGTCATCAGGAACGGAAAGAACACCACACCCATGACTGATAAGCTCATGATTTGCTATGAGCTGGGCAGTTCTCTTGTTTCCATCATCGAAATACTGTCCCCGCATTACAGAAAGCATAAGCTCAATAGCTCTTTCAGTAGGACTGGCGATAGACCGGATACGGTCCAGTTCAGCTTCTATCTTCTCCACGGTAGGAATCTCCGGCACCCAGTCCGTTCCAGATATCCTTACAGAAATCTCCCGGATGCTCCCTGCTGTTCGCATGATATTACTCTGTATGAGAAAGTTGAGATGTCTCAAATAGCGCAGATTGACAGGATACTCAAGCGTCTCCAGAAGAAAGTACCAGGCATGTTTCAGGTTGATGATCTTGGCAACATCCTCATACCCTAGATCAGAAACAACAAGTCCATCATAGATCTGCTGTGTCTCAGGGAATGTGACATTGATTCCCTCGACTCTGGCTTCTCTGTAGATGGAATCCACAATAATCCGTTTTGCGAAATCAGAGTTATCCTCTACGGACATCTGGAATTTGTCTTTCATCTCCTGCTTCCTTTCCTGAATTTCTCTCTTCTCTGATCTTTCTGCAATATTCCCTGATGATGCGATCATCTTCAATGAACTGTTCAGAGCGCTCTATCTCCCTGACCGCATATTCATATCCGGAAAGTTTCCTGTTTTCCATACAGATCAAGTATACAACAAAACACTGACAATAAGAATTTCTGCAAAAAAATATCCTTCACGGATGGAAGGAAAACAGTTAAGCGACCGACGGGAATCGAACCCGCATCTTCAGCTTGGAAGGCTGAGGTAATAGCCATTATACCACAGTCGCATCAGCAACAGGCAGTACCTTACACGAAGAGGAAACAAGTGTCAATATATCTTTTCATAAAATTCCGTTGATGATATAAGTACTACAAACAATCAGTAACGGAGGACCCGATCATGGGAGAGCGAGGAGAGGTCTTTTCGACCAAATTAGTAAAGAATGACCGCACATACTTCTTCAACGTCAAGGAGAACATCTACGGAGATCTTTTCCTTAATATCGTTGAGTCCCGTCCTACAGATACAGAGGGACGTTACCTCAGACAGTCTGTAATCGTCTATCAGGAGGACATGGGAGAGTTCATCAAGGAATTCCAGAAGTCAATCGACTACATAAAGATGCATGGAACAAGAGTCAGGGAGGACAGTCTCACGAGAAGGAGAAGGAATCCTGACACGGATGGCGGAAGGTCCTGATCATGGATATCTTCGACAGGCGCTATGCGGAAGCGATACTCCGCTATGCGCTCAGGCTTGAAAGCGGAGATGTGCTCTCCATAAATACAGAGGAGGAGAACTCCGCTTTCGCTCATGACATTGCGGAACTTGCAAGGGAGATCACCGGAAACGGCACGTTCATACAGACAATAGAGAACGGAAAGGTCGTCTCAAGCGAGGAGGCATGTACTGACTATCCGATTGACAGGAAGCCTACCGCCCTGCTCTACATACCTGTCTACCATGAGTATGATCAGATTGATGGGGAAAGAGCTCTGACAGTTCCTGAAATCCAGAGATTCAGACATCTTGCGGATCCGCTCGACAACCCGCTTCCGTCAATTGCCTTCGCTGCAGCTCCTGTGCCATCCGATGCATGGGGCATGATGATTGACAACGACGGAGGAAGGGAGATTCCCGCATCACTCATATCATCACTTCTTTCCCTTGAGGATGATGACTTCATCGCCCGCCTTAAAGAGAATGAGGATCTCCTGATCTATGAGAGGAACGAGCTTAACAGACTCAGACTCACGAAATGCCATATAGAGGATGAGAACGGAACTGACATCACGTTCTCTTTCCTGAAGGATTCGGTATTCGCGACTACTGTCACGGAACTTGCGTCAGGAAGAAGATT
>CALXON010000087.1 GCA_944389985.1 uncultured Spirochaetaceae bacterium
CCGGAGAGACTCATGGGCGGAACATTCGATCTCAATGCCATTCCCGACACTCTTCCGATACTCGCCGCGACAGCTGCGGCAGCAGAAGGAACGACCAGACTGACGAACGTACCTCAGGCAAGGATCAAGGAGACCGACAGGATCAGATGCATGCATGAGAATCTCTCACTTCTGGGAGTGAGTTGCAAGGAAGAGGAGGATGGTCTCATAATCCACGGCAACGGACACGTCGGAGGTGGAGAGGTGAAAGGATACGGAGACCACAGGATCATCATGGCGTTGGCATCTCTCTCAGCTGCCGCTTCTGATGATATAATCATCGACGATGAGGAGGCTGCGGCTGTGACGTTCCCGTCATTCTTCTCCCTCTTCGATTCAATAAGGAAATAGTTATGTATGATCTGAGATCCGATACCTTCACTAAACCCTCAGATGAGATGAGGAAGGCGATGTACGAGGCAGAGGTCGGAGACGATGTCTATGGAGAGGATCCGACTGCAGAGAAGCTTCAGAGAATGGCTGAGGAGATAACAGGAAAGGAAAGCTCGCTTATAGTCTCTTCAGGATGCATGGGCAATCTCATACCGCTCATGATCAAGGGCGGACGGGGAAAGGAAGTACTGACCTCCTCATGGTCTCATATAGTGAACCACGAAATCGGAGCGGTCGCTTCCCTTTCAGGAACCCTTCCCGTACTTGTCCCTTCTGATTACGGCATCATGAAAGCCTCGGAGATAGAGAAACATATCCACGGCTATGCCTATGACATGTCCGAAAGCGCGATCATCGAGACAGAGAACACGACATCGGGCATAGTCTACCCTCTTGATGAGCTTCAGAGGATCAGGGAGCTTGCAGACAGGAAGAGTCTCTGGGTCCATATGGACGGTGCCAGAATATTCAATGCCAGCGTCGATTCAGGAGTATCTGTCAGGGAGTATGCTGATACAGCCTCTGACATCACATTCTGTCTCTCGAAAGGACTTGGATGCCCTGCTTTCTCCATACTCTCAGGTGACCATGACTTCATCGAGAAAGCAAAGAGAATCAGGAAGCTCCTCGGTGGTGGAATGAGGCAGATCGGAATTCTCGCGGCGGCAGGCATCTACGCGCTTGAGCACAATGTGGAGAGACTCCGGGATGATCATGAGCACAGGAAAGCCATATCAGAGGCGCTCTCCGGGGCAGGCTGGGCTGATGTCGTCATATCATCGACGAACATGATCTTCTTCCGCTCGCAGTATGACATGGACAGGATCACGGCGGCATTCAGGAGCAAGGGTGTCCTCTTCCTCAAGGAAGGAACGATGGGACGCATCGTGCTGAACCTGAACATAAGCGATGATGACACTGATGCGATCGTCAGGATCATAAAGACAACAGGTGCAGAGGATTTCAGATGAGTACTTTTCTCATAGTCTCGACAGGAACGGGAAACAGCCTGTATGTGGCTGACAGGATCCCGCATGACGGCATGTGCTTCACAGAGGATCTTCTGGATGGAAGATGCACGATTCCTGGTGATACGGACAGACTCGGACTGATCTTCCCTGTGTACTGCGGAGGTCTTCCATGGTCCATGAGACGGCTTGTCAGTGATGTGCTTGCGGAGAGGGACAACCGCAGCCTCGGCTATATCTTCGCGATAGCCACGAACGGAGGGCTGCCGCTCTATGCGCTCCATGACATGGACAGGACACTTCAGGACAGCGGTCTCGCACTCTCCTATGGCAATACAGTGAGAATGCCTGACGCGTACCTACCGCTGAAGAAGAAAGCTGTGACGGATAATGAGGCGGAAGCCATAGCCGCAAAGGCGGAAGACAGACTGAGGACAATCATCAGTGATGTGCAGGATGAGAAGATCATGCTGCCGCACAAAGGACCGTTCGCGAGGATCATCAGAAAGCTATCATCGATCTCGATGGTTCCCGGAAAGCAGGAGAAGCTCACTGTGGACAGCTCCGCGTGCTCACGGTGCGGAACATGCATAAGCATCTGTCCTATGGAGAACATAAAGGAAGAAGATGGTGGTATAGTATTCGGAGACAGATGTGTGTCATGCTTTGCATGCTATCACCGCTGTCCGGAGAGGGCCATCAGATTTCCCGGAGCATCGGGACAGTACAGAGGCCTTGTTGAAACGGCAAGATTAAGGAGGAGATAGAATGGATTTTTCCAGACCCGCAGACAGAAGGAAGACGAACAGTGTCAAATGGGACAGAACCGCGATAGAGAACATTTCAGCCAATCCTGAAGCAGAGCCTTTCTGGGTTGCTGATATGGACTTCCCTACCGACAACCATATAGCAGAGGCAGGACGCAAGGTGGCGGAGACAGGCATCTACGGCTACCCAACATTCCCTGAGCTCACGAAAAAGGCCGCAGGATGGCTTGAGATGAAGCATGGCTGGAAGGTCTCTCCGGATCATGTCGTATTCGCGATGGGGCTGCTGCACGGCATCGCATCATGCATCGACCTTTTCACCGAGAAAGGGGACACGATCCTAGTACCGACTCCCGCATACAGACCTTTCCGTGAGATAACACTGAATCACGGCCGTGTCATGATCGACCATGAACTCGGATACGACCACGACAGGGCGGCTTTCTATCTCGACAGGGAAAGATTCAGGAAGGATGCGGAGAAATCGAAGTGCATCCTTTTCTGTTCTCCTCACAATCCATCAGGACTGGTATTCTCCGAGGATGATCTGAGATTCGTGCTCAAGACAGCGAAGGAGCTTGGAATCCTTGTGATCTCCGATGAGATCCATTCTGATCTCGTCCATCCGGGAAAGAAGCACATTCCGATGAACAAGGTCAACGAGAGCATCGGTGCGGATTCCATCACGCTCTTCGCACCTTCAAAGACATTCAACATCGCAGGAGAGCACTCATCATTCGTCGTATTCTCCTCTCCGGAGAAAGAAGAGACATTCCGCCTCAGGGAGCATGCGA
>CALXON010000088.1 GCA_944389985.1 uncultured Spirochaetaceae bacterium
ATCTCACTCACCGACTGGATAATAGGGAAGGTGAGCGATTGATCAGACACCGTAAAGTCGAATTCACAGCATCCTTAGCAGGTCGTGTTGATCAGATAGCATCACGTGAGGGGGGAGTGCAGCGTTCAATCTTCTCCTCTCCATCCGCTCTCATCATGATCAATGGCAGGAGTGTGAAGAAGAGCGCGAAGGTCCGTGAAGGGGATCTTGTATCCATAGAGTATGACGATGAGGTCTTTGAAGGACTGGAGGCGGAGGACATTCCTCTCACAGTACTCTATGAGGATGATGACATCCTTGTCATCGATAAGGCACAGGGTATTTCAGTGCATCCCGGAGCGGGGTGCTTCTCTGGAACTGTCGCCAACGCGCTTCTCTCACGTTACGGTGAGGATTTCAGCACTTCAGATGATGATACCCGTCCCGGCATCGTCCACCGTCTGGACAAGGACACATCGGGTGTGATGATCATTGCACGCAATCTCAACAGTCACCAGAAGCTTCAGGAGGAGTTCAGCAGCCACCGCACGGAGAAACATTACTATGCGATCGCAAAGGGCTTCTTCACACAACAGGAGGCTGTCATAGAAAAGCGCATTGAACGTGATCCGAGGGACAGGAAGAAATTCAGGACGACGGACTCACCTGTCAGGGGAAAGGATGCGAAGACCAGCTACAGAGTGCTGAAGCAGATGGATGGCTATGCGCTTCTCGATGTCAGGATCTACACCGGGCGTACCCATCAGATCAGGGTACATCTCTCATCTTCCGGTCATTCTCTTCTCGGAGATCCTGTATATTCCTCAAAGGACAGAAGATTCCCCGATGCGAAGCTCATGCTCCATGCTGGAAGACTTCGCATAAAGCATCCTTCAACAGGTGTCATGATGGAGTTCACATCGCCGGTTCCCGAGCGGTTTCAGGAGATCATAAGATCCCTTTCAGGTTCAGATTATCCCAGTCAGCAGCTTCAAGCAGATCCTGATTGAACATCTTCTCGATCCTCAGCTTTGAGATCGCGCCATGTCCCGGATAGACGATGGCTGTGTCAGGGATTGTCAGAAGCTTTGTGCATATCGAATGTACGAGAAGTTCCTTCTCGATATGGCTGTGAGTCGTGGCGATCGATCCTGAGAGAAGGCTGTCACCGGTGAAGAGCGCACCGTCATTTATCCTGTAGACGATGGAATCCATGGAATGACCGGGAACGGAGATCGCCTCTATGTCCAGATCTCCGATCCGGAAACGGCTTCCGTCTTCAATCCTGATGCACTTCACACCGTTGATCTCATCGGATGCCGAGTAGATATCGAGATCATAGATCTTGAGAAGCGTTCCGAGTCCCTCAGTGTGTGTAAGATGCCTGTGCGTTATGAGCACACCTTTCAGCATGTCACATTCATTCTCGATGATCTCCACAAGCTCCTTGTCTATGTGGGCAGGATCGACAATGAGTCCTGTGCCGTTATCATCTGTGACGATATATACGTTTGCGAGTCTTTCAGCAGAGAGATGCGGATATACCTTCAAATCGTGTATCCCTCCTCACGCCTGAAGAAGGCCTCCTCGGGATTCGAGTACCTGAACGAGACATTCTTCGCTATCGTGGCCCTGAAGTTCGTGCGCTTGAGATTACAGTCCTCCATCGATGTGTCGACGATCTTCGCGAATGAGAAGTTCGAGAAGTAGAAATCATTGCCTGAGAAGTCAGAACCTGCGGCATCGATTCCCATGAAACTGTTGTGTATCACCGTGGAGTCATTGATCGTGCAGTCTATGAATACAGAACCTGCGAATACTGAGTATCTTATGTCGTCGGAGATGAAGCTGCAGCGGCGGAATATGCAGTAGTCGAAGAATGATTCTATGATCGACACGCCTGTGAACGTGCAGTCCTCGAAAACACAGAACGAGAAGTTCGAGGAGACCAGTGACGCACCTTTACCGACATTCACATCCCTTATCTCCGCATTCACTATCGATTCATCCCTGATCGCGGCAGAGCTGTTCAGCCTTCCGATGAACTGGGAGAGTATCGCATCCTGATCAGGATGGTGTCTGAAGCAATAGCCGGTATTCCTGAATGTGAACGCATTGCAGCCCGGCACTGAGCACTTGGTCAGCGGAAACATGCTTTAATGTTCTCTCCCCGATTGAGTTGTGTCAATCTTTCTCGTGGTGTATCATCGCTCTATGCGTTTCCAGATATGGCGGACAATCAACAATATCTATACCGCGAAGTCCATGGATGACGGCAGGATGTACACATGCCGCATCAAGGGCAAGGTCATGAAAGGCAGGGAGGATGAGTACAGCCCTGCCGCTGTCGGTGATATTGCGGAGGGAGAGCCATATTCAGAGAATGAGGCGCTCATAAGCAGTGTCGGGGAGAGGAAAAGCTCATTCAGACGGTGGAACACGAAACGCTCCCTCAATCAGACGATAGCGGCGAATCAGGATATAAGTGCGATCGTTGTTTCTCTCAAGTCTCCTCCGTTCCGGCCGAAATTCCTTGACAGGGCGATAGCATGTTCATCCGGTGCCGATGTCATCATCATACTCAACAAGTCCGATGAGGCTGATGAGACTGTCACTGATGCGCTTGAACTATACGCAAAGCTCGGTTTCAGGATCGTAAGGACCTCATCCGTGACCGGTGAAGGCATTGCGGAACTGAAGGAGATACTGAAGGGGAAGTGCACCGCATTCGTCGGGCAGAGCGGTGTCGGAAAGTCAACGCTCGTCAACACTCTCACAGGAAGCACGCAGAGAACAGGATCCATCTCTGACAAGTACAACAGAGGACGTCATACCACGAACCATTCTCTCTATATCGATGCCGGTGACTATGCGATAATCGACACACCGGGAGTGAGGGAACTCGAGGTGCCTTTTGAGGATCTTTCGCTTGTCGCTCTCTCCTTTCCGGAGCTTCCTTCAGAGGGCTGTCTTTATTCCGGCTGTCTCCATCAGGGAGAGGAGGGCTGCATTGTCCCGTCCCTTCTTGAGAAAGGTGAGATTACGGAGGAGAGATACGAGAGCTATCTC
>CALXON010000089.1 GCA_944389985.1 uncultured Spirochaetaceae bacterium
GCCGTTTCACCCTTGCCCGTAGGCGGTCTGTTCTCTGCTGCACTTTCCGTAGCGTTACCGCTCCTGGCCGTTAACCAGCACCATTGTCCTGTGGAGCCCGGACTTTCCTCCTTTCGGCGATTGCTTCCAGAACCTGGAAATTGACTTAGAAATCCTCGAAGCCTTCTCCCATGCCCATGGATTCATCATAGCTGTCGGAATCAGCCTTCTGGCTCTCACCTTCACCGCTGCTCTTGCCCTCACCCTTGGACGGTTCAAGCTGCTCGAAGATGTAGTTCTTCTCGATATCCTCGGGAAGTTCCTCGTAGTAGATGATCCTTGAGCAGTACGGACAGTACTCGATCTCGTTAGCCTCCTGCTTGAGACGTAGATCGATGACGAACTGCATCGGGAGAACCCTGTCACAGCCCATACATACCTGACCATGCACAGGAACGATTCCGAGACCCTTCTTCTTCCTCACGATATTGCAGAACTTTGCATAGAGCTCATCGGAGATCGTATCTCCCTTGATCCTGATGCACTCCGCTTCCTTCTCCTCAATACCGCGTGCGATGTCCTCAAGAACAGACTCGATCTTGGATCTCTCCTCGTCGACTCTTGCCTTGATCTCATCACAGACACCTTCCTGTGCAGCGAGCTCACCCTGGAGCCTGTCAAGCTCCTGGCTCTTTGAATTGCGCTGCTTCAGAAGTGTCGCCTCCTGAATCCTTGCCTCATCAAGCTGCTTTGAGAGTGCTTCATATTCCCTCTGTGTGTTGAGGTACTCCATCTGCTTCTCATAGCCTGTTCTTGTATTGAAGGCATCCTCATATCTAATGGAGAGTGACTTCACCTCATCGGTGACAGCCTTGAATCTTTCATTGAGCTCGAGATACTTCTCATTCGCTTCCTTCAGGAGAGCCTCTTCCTTCCTCAGATCCGCAGGAAGGGCCTCTGCCCTTACCTCAAGGTCGAACTTGTCGCTGAGAACTTTCTGGAGCTCCCTCAGGCATTCAAGCTTATCATTCTCACTCATGTCCTTTATATCTCCTCAAATGGCAATATTAGCTGATTCTGCAGATTCGCTCAATCCTAGTTCCAGTCCTTGAGCTGACGACTGCGCTTAGGGTGACGGAGGCGTCTGAGAGCCTTGGCCTCGATCTGCCTTATTCTTTCCCTTGTGACATCGAAATAGAGTCCGACCTCCTCAAGCGTCAGGGCATAGCCGTCATCAAGTCCGAACCTCATCCTGAGAACTTCCTGCTCACGCTGCGGAAGCGTGGAGAGAAGCTCACGGATCTTATCCTGGAGCAGCACGAACGAAGTCTGGTTCGCAGGATTCTCCGCATCCTTGTCCTCGATGAAATCGGAAAGGACACTGTCCTCTTCCTCACCCACAGGTGTCTCGAGCGAGATAGGCTCACGCGCAACAGACTTGACGTTCTTGACCTTCGCCTCAGGCCAGCCGAGATGATCGGCGATCTCCTTGTCCGAAGGCTCGCGTCCGAGAGACTGCATGAGGACTCTGGACTCCCTGACGACCTTGTTGATCTGCTCGATCATGTGGACAGGAACCCTGATGGTCCTTGCCTGATCGGAAATGGATCTCGTGATCGCCTGTCTGATCCACCATGTGGCGTATGTGGAGAACTTGAAGCCCTTCTCATACTCGAACTTCTCTACAGCCTTGATCAGGCCGATGTTTCCTTCCTGGACAAGATCAAAGAACTGGAGTCCGCGGTTGGTGTATTTCTTAGCAATTGAGACAACAAGACGGAGGTTTGCCTTGATCAGGCGGTCCTTCGCGCTCTTCTGGATCCTCTGTCCTGCCTGGATATCACGGACAGCCTGGATGATCTCATCTGACGAGCACTCGAAATCTGTCTCGATCGTCCTGAGCTCCTTCTCGGTAAGCTGGAGCTCCTTGATCTCCTCCTTGATCTGATCGGATGACATACCGAGGCTTTCCTCGATCTGTACAGCCTTTGATCTTGTGGCGAGATCACGGCCAAGCTGTCTCAGCTCCTTTGTTGAAGAGACCTTGAGATGTTCCTCCGAAGCCTTCTTCTTCGCGTTGCACTCGATGATCTTGTCGCGAGCGGAGATGAAGAGATTCGTCAGATCGCTGATCTCCTCCTGCTGCAGCTCTATTGGAGTGATCCAGTCAGAGACAGGGATGTATGAGCCGTTCTCAAGCGCCTCCATCTCCTTCCTGAAGTCATTGTAGCGTTTTGCAAGCTCCGCCTCAGTCGTGCTGTAGTCTTCTTTCACTGAGCGGTGGATACGGAGAATCTCCTTCTCTATATCAGCTGCCTTCATGTCAGGATGCTCGGCCCTGTACGCCTTGTCCTTTGCAGAGACCTCGTTCGAGATCTTGAGGTTGAGCTCAGCTTCCTCGCGTCTTATGCCGTCAAGCTTCTCCTCGAGCTTGCTGATCCTGCTAGCCCTGCTCTTGTCACGGCAGAATGAGATCCACTCCTCGCGGGATGCGAAGTCCGATCTCTTCTTACCCTCATAGAGAGGCGAATTCTCATCAGGTCTTCCGCCAAGCTGGTCAAGAAGATTCTCCCTGAGTCTGTGTATCTCCTTGTCGATCTCAGGAGCATCTCCTGCAAGAAGCAGACGGCTCTTGAAATCAAGATACTCCTTTATCTCCTTAGGTATCTCCTTTCCGAGAGCTTCCTTATATGCGGAGGTGTATCTCTTCTGCAGAGAGAGGAATTCCTTGAGCTCCTCAGTGGAGAGGGACTCCTCGGTATCCTCCTCTATCTTCATGTTCATCTTCTCGATGACGTCGGAGAAGAACTTTATGAGTATTCCGCTTTCACGGATGACGGACTCGACGATCTTCGCGCCCTTCTCCATCTGCATCGCAAGCTCGACTTCCTGCTCACCCGTGAGAAGGTTCTCGTTTCCGATCTCCTTGAGATAGAGCCTGATCGGATCATCCTGAGACGTATCATAGCGGGACTGGGTCTGATGTGCCTTGTGCTCTGAGGAGTGCTCTGAGAATGAGGAAATGTCGATAAAGCGTTCGGAAGAGGCCTCGGTATCATCATCAGTGCCCTTCCACTCGTTTATGTTCTCCTCTTCCTCCTCTTCTTCTTCCTCCTCGTCCTCATCATCGTCGTCACCGGATCCCTTGCGGCTCCGTGACTCCTCATCATCCTCTTCCTCGTCCTCGATGTCCTTCAGGTCATCATCTGTAGGACCGTCTGCGGTATCATCTTCCTGATCGGATTCGTCGGAGAACTCCTCTTCCTCAGAAAAATCATCTATATCCTCTTCGGACGGTTCGGACATATAGTCAGGCTCACCATCCTCCTCGGACTCCTCCGTATACTGAATTCCATCATCCTTGAGAGCTTCTATCACTGTATCAAGATCTGCAGAGACATCCTTGTGCTTCTTCATCGCAGATACAATGTCGATAAGAGAAACCTCTCCCTGCTCCTTCGATGTCGAGAGAAGTTCCTTATAGAAAGCTGAATTCCTGAAATCCTGTTCCGCCATTATTCCTCACTCCGGGTTCTTCTGAAAAGATCCTTTCTCAGAGCCGCTATGTCCTTGTCCAGCTCCGCCTTGCGCTCAAGCGCATCCTTGATCTGGTCCGGATCAAGCGAGTCAGAGAACGATCTCAGCTGATTCGATAACACCGCACGCTGGTCTTCCATTCCTCTGAGAGCTATTCTGTCCGCTGCTTCATCCAGGGCGCTTACCTTCCCGTTGCGATACTCGTCGAGCTCGAAGGAAGTGGCCGTATCATTTCTTGCTCTCTCATCAGAGATCAATGAAAGGAATAGTTCATTGCCTGTGATATCATTCCTCATGGCATTCTCAAGTGCCATGTATATAATCTGTGCTTCCTGATCTCTGAGATCTCCGAAACTGATCCTCTGCCTGTACTGTCTGAACAGCTGCCTGTGATTGGCCAAGAAGAGCATCGCATAGAGATCAATCGAGACAGACGCACGATTGAATTTCCTGTCCGGGACATTCCCGGCTATGATCCCATCTTCCTCCTCGCCGCCGGAAAACCTGCCGCCGGCTTCAAGATCCTCCCTGATAGTCTCTTCAGGAACGGACAACAGAACCGATAGCGATGAGATATAGCTATCCCTCTCGACACTGGAACGGGTCCCCTGCAGAAACGGTGCGATCGCCTGTAAGAAGTCAGACTTCCCCCTGGGCGTTCTGATATTATACTTTACACGCTCTTTATTTACAAGATAGCTGAAGGCTGTCTCAGAAGGAGAAAAATCATTTCTGAGAGCATCTTCTCCGAGTTTCTCAAGTATTTCCGAGGCATCCTTTCCCTGTGACAGTTTGTGTACTGAGGAATCAAGACCTTTCTTCTGGAGGATCATGATCGCCTTGTCCGTGGACTTCTGTCCTGCCTCATCGCTGTCGTACATTATATCGACCTTGTCGGTATATCTTCCGATAAGGTCCGCCTGCTCCTCTGTGAACGCCGTTCCGAGAGATGCGACTGCGTATGTCACACCAGCCTGATGCATTGAGACGACGTCGAAGTTTCCCTCAACAAGAAGAACTGGAGACTCCCCCTTCTTTATCGTATCAAGAGCCTCATAGAGACCGAAGAGATTATGTCGCTTTGAATATACGGGAGTATCAGGCGAATTGACATACTTTGGTATCCCGTCACGCCCTGAGAGATCTCTGCCTGAGAACGCAACAG
>CALXON010000090.1 GCA_944389985.1 uncultured Spirochaetaceae bacterium
GAACATCTTGGCTGGCTATCTTTCCCTGATAGCGCAATCTCTAGTTCCCTTCTAAGGTCTTCTTCCCTTACCTTCATAACTAAACCCTCCAAATTGGTTTTGAGTCCAACTTGAAGGGTTCATTTCATCATGCGAGACCCGTTATCTGATCCTGATGTGTGTCAGTCAAGAGCGTGTCCGGCTGAGCCGAGGACATCGATGTTCTTGTGCATGTACATCTTCTTGAGCTCTTCGCGTGCAGGACCGAGGTACTTTCTCGGATCGAACTCTGCAGGCTTCTCTGCAAGGACCTTCCTGATCATCGCTGTCATTGCAAGGCGTCCGTCAGAGTCGACGTTGATCTTGCAGACTGCGGATGCTGCGGCCTTTCTGAGCTGCTCCTCAGGAATACCGACGCTGTCAGCGAGCTTTCCACCGTACTGGTTGATGATCTTCACATACTCCTGAGGTACGGATGATGAACCGTGGAGTACGATCGGGAATCCAGGGATCCTCTTCTCGATCTCCTCAAGGATGTCGAAGCGGAGCGGAGGTGGAACGAGAACGCCGTCAGCGTTTCTTGTGCACTGTGCGGCTGTGAACTTGTATGCGCCATGGCTTGTTCCGATGGAGATTGCAAGTGAGTCAACGCCTGTGCGCTTTGAGAAGTCCTCGACTTCCTCAGGTCTTGTGTAGTGTGATACTGCAGAAGAGACTTCGTCCTCGATTCCAGCGAGAACTCCGAGCTCTCCCTCGACTGTGACATCGTACTTGTGGGCGTAGTCCACGACCTTCTTTGTCAGTTCGATGTTCTCCTCATACGGAAAGTGTGAGCCGTCAATCATGACAGAGGAGAATCCGTTGTCGATACATGCCTTGCAGGTCTCGAAAGAGTCACCATGATCAAGATGGAGTGTTATAGGGATCTCGCATCCAAGTTCCTTTGCATACTCTGTGGCTCCACGGGCCATGTTGCGGAGAATGTTGATGTTGGCATAGTCCCTTGCTCCTTTTGATACCTGGAGGATGACAGGGCTCTTTGTCTCAACACAGGCCATGATGATTGCCTGCATCTGCTCCATGTTGTTGAAGTTGTATGCCGGAATGGCGTAGTGACCTGCCATTGCCTTCTTGAACATATCTCTGGTATTAACCAGACCTAGATCCTTATAGCTGACCATATGATCTGCCTCCTTTGATGATTCTGTGAATCAAGCCTTTCGGCTGCCTTTTCCGTATATTATCAAAATGATTGATGATTGTCATTCCAATCGATAAGAAATTAATCATTTCTTACGGTTTACAGCCCGGTACCTGTTAAGCTAGCATCTTGGAAGAGGAAAAAGACGTGAGAAAGCGAATATTCATAGCTCTGGCTTTAATTGCTGCAGTTCTTGCCGCTTTTGCGGTCTTCTTTCTCACAAGGCCATCGGTCGCCATCCTGGAACCGGAGTATCCTGAGGGATATGATCTCATCAGTCCTGCTATACTCACGTCAGCATACAGGACAGTCAGCAAAGCAGAAGGGGCTGATGCTGTCATAGCGCTTCCGGGTGCAGAGCTTCCTGAAGGGACAGACGGTGTCGTGATCGGAAGTGAGGAGCTTTCAATTGATGAGAGCAGTATGTGGAAAGCGGCACTCGGGGATGGAAGGGAGTGCATTCTCTATGAGTCTTCAGACAGTGCTGCCAGATCCATTGCAGAAAGTCTTCTGGCCTCTGATGACAATGCCTATGCAGTGACATACGACGGCAGGATCTCGGTGGAGAACATTAACAGGATCCTTTCTGAAGTCTCAAGCTCTGACCGCCTTCTGATGCTCACTCCGTCAACATCCGTGCGTCTCATCCGTGAGAATGATGCCGGGACCAGTATGGTCATGGACTACAGGGATGCTGCTGCGATGGATACTACCATTGTCAACGAAGCCGTATGCATCGACTGGGATGTCTTGATCCGGTCAGTCCTTTCAGACAGTGCTGAGCTTTCTTATACTCTTGTCACTCTTCATGAATGAGGCGAGGTTGTTCCTGACTTTCTCCTTCAGTTCATGTACATCCTGATGCCTCAGTGATGCGAGGAATGTGAGTGTTGTCTCAGTATATTCAGGAAGACATGGTTTTCCTCTGAACGGAAGTGGAGCAAGATACGGAGCATCGGTCTCGACGAGGATCCTGTCATCGGGAACCATCACGGCAGCGCGTCTGATACACTCATTTCCCTTGTATGTGACATTGCCTGCGAAAGAGACATAGAGCCCCCTGTCCAGAACAAACTTTGCCATTTCGTCATCTGATGAGAAGCAGTGCATGACGGCGGAGGCTTTGAAATCAGAGGAGGAGAGTGCCGCTCTCATCTCCCTGTCAGCGTCTCTGGAATGGATTATGAGTGGAAGCCCGAGAGATGAGGCCAGCGTCGCTTCAGCCATGAAGAGCTCCATCTGCTTCTCAGGACTGCCGTACTTCCAGTGATTGTCTATACCGCATTCTCCGATTGCATCTGAGGAGAACAGCTCAGCTTCCTTCCTGAGCCTCTCGATCTCATCATTCACACCCGAAAAATCATCACCGTCAAGTACCCATGGTCCGGAGCCTGTGGATATGAATATGTTCCTTGTGTCCGGAAGCATTTCAGTCATCTTCGCGGTATCACCGGGCTCTGTGGCCACGGCAATGCCGTATATGTCCTCAAAATGAGGCATCATTCCACGCTTTGCCAGAGATAAAGGATGAAAATGGCTGTCGATGATCATAGTGACTTTTCCATATATACAGTCGATAGAAGCTTTCCCATCTTCTCTCCGACATCAGTGAGCTTTCCGACGATCCTGTATCCCATTCTGGAGTGGAACTCCACGCTTCCTTCTCCCGGATAGCAGATGATCGCATAGAGTCTCTGCACGAAGTCCATTGCCCTCAGTCTCTCCTCAAGCTCCGCGTACAGGGCCTTTCCGATACCTCTTCTCCTTACATTCCTGTCGAGATAGATCGTGACCTCGGCGCTCCTTCTGTACGCAGCGCGCTCGGCGAATTTATGAGCGTACGCATAACCAAGGATCTTCCCGTCTTCCTCCGCGACTATGTAGGGGTAGGGCCGGAATGATTCCATACGTCTTCTCATCTCCTCTGCGTCCGGAGCCTCCAC
>CALXON010000091.1 GCA_944389985.1 uncultured Spirochaetaceae bacterium
CTGGTTTCGACTGGCTTTGCTATGCCATAGACTGCGGGTCAAGAGCTGACTTGTTAAACCGGCACCAAAAATTAAATGCAAAGAAAGAAGACGAGTACGTCTCTGACGAAGCATTTGCTCTTGCTGCCTGATCGCAGTTTAGGAGCGGGAATCCCTGGGTTAAGCCTCTGATCCACTGATTCCTTTACCTCAGGGGGCTTTCTCCCAGGCAGTTCGCCGGGCAGGGGAGGAGACTTAGGCGATGCACCGGATGAACGCATGTTCTGCTGCCTTAGTCCGGCCAAGACAGAAGCAGGACTATATCCGTAGACGTTTATGGGTGGACTGTTAGGACGGGAGTTCGAGTCTCCCCACCTCCATTGCAGGGACAGTATGGCTGAGAAAGTTGATGTTAGGATTCTGAAGACCAAGGAGCGGCTGAAAAGGGCGCTGCTTGATCTTTTGCGTACCAAACCCGTTTCGGATATCTCCGTAAGTGAGATCTGCAAGAAGGGAGAGGTCAACAGGAACACATTCTACTGTCACTATGACTCCGTCGCGGATCTCCTTTCAGAGGTTGAGGGCACATTCCTGGAGGAGATAAGCTCCAGCATCAGGATATCAGGAGAGACTATCGAGTCCGTTTCCGATCTCGTGTATCTCATACTCCGCGTTGCGAAGGCCAACCGCGATCTCTGCACACTTCTCTTTTCCGAGAACGGTGACAAGAAATTCATCGCGACACTGCTCTCATTCGCAAAACCCTCTGCGGTCGAGAACTGGTCTGAAGTCCTCAACATGAGCCGCAGGGATGCAGAGATGCTCTACAGCTTCATCACAGGCGGAGCTGTCAGCGTGATTGAGAGATGGGTGGTTGATGGTTTCCAGGAGAATGAGAAGCAGATTGCCGAGAAGCTAAACCTCATCATACTCGGTGCGCAGCAGGCACTTGTTCAGTAGCTGTTGATCTCCCTGAGCTGACGTCTTGCGTCCCTGTTCATATCCCTTTCCCTTATGGCATCCTTCTTGTCCCTGACGTTCTTTCCACGGGCAAGCGCGATCTTCATTTTGACAAGATTGCCCTTGAGATATATCTCGAGAGGAACGATGGTGAGACCTCTCTCGTTTACCTTTCTGGTGAACTTCTTGATCTCCTGCTTGTGGGCAAGGAGCACCCTGTTCCTGTCCGGCTTGTGGTTGAAGATGTTGCCGTGTGTGTATGGCTGGATCAGGAAGCCTGTGAGGATCAGCGAGCCGTTCTTGGGGACAATGTAGCTGTCTGAGAATGAGCACTTTCCCTCGCGTACGGACTTCACCTCAGTTCCCTGAAGCGCGATCCCCGTCTCAAGTTCCTCAAGGATCTCATAGTTGAAGTATGCTTTCTTGTTCTTCTGAATCAGCCTGATGTCCATTATCTTGTTCCAATCCTGAAGCCAGCATATACAGAGCAGGCACTCCTGTCCATAACCCCGACGGTATCCGGACTGACTGTGTCAGGTGTGTTGATCCAGCTGCCGCCTTTAACGATCACATCATCATACGGATAGAGCTGGGAAAGTCTTTCAACTTCAGCCTGGTCTATGAGTCTTGAAAGCGGGATGAACGCATCGGATGTGAACTCCCAGAGCTGTCCCATCATTGCCTTAGGTGATGAGTTGTCGCTGTCGATCGAAAGAAGGGAAGCTGTATACGGCTTGTCCGATGCCGATACCGCGGCAAGTGTCCACTCTGAATCAGAGGGAAGGACTATGTTCTTTCCCGTCTTCTCTGAAAGCCAGGCGGCGTAAGCCTCAGCAGCATACCAGCTCACGCTCTTCACGGGAAGCATGGACTTCACTGAAAGAGAGAGGTCCGCGTCAAGGAGATAGTTCTCATCGACCATGCCGTCAGCGATGAGGTTATCGATATTCGATTTCGCCCAGTAGGGGTTCTCCTTGATGAAGAGAGCATATTCATACTCAGATACAGGATCTGATGCGATGCTGAACTCATCTGTCCTTACTGAGACATATCTTTCCTTGACAAAAGGATATTCACTTTTACCGTTGTTTCCCTTTACGAACTCCACAGGGCTGTATGTCAGGAATCCATCCCTGTATACAGCCTCAGGTGAGACAGCTGTCTTCAGAGGAGCTGCGGATGTCTTTCCGTCGAATGCGGATATGATGGTAGAAAGTCCATCGGAAGTGTATCTGACATCTGAGTTCTCAAGAATGGAGAGCGCGGCCCTGAAATCCTCAAGCATCTCATCAGATGTGATGTGGAGCGCCATGTAGAGAAGAGGATCCGAGACATCATCGAATGAGAGCGCTACAGCATTCTCAGCGAATGTCGTGAAGAGAGGAGGACAGTGGAATGAATCTGTATACTCCGTGATCCTGGACCACTTCGCTGCATCCTCCGTTCCTCTCATGATCACAGCAGCCTCTATTTCCTCCGTGTTCTCTATATTCACCTCTATGCCAGTGACACGGTGATGGAACAATGTGAAGAACAGGGCATCCGGAATCTCACTGCTCACTGAAAGAGCCTCTTCCCCGGAAACAAGGAACGTGAACTCATGGTTTCCTGACGGAACACGGTAGATAGAGCCCTCGGATGAACCGAGATATGTTCCATCCATATAGACTGCAGTGTCAGAGGTGTTTATGTCGAAAGTGACATAACTGCCATCAGACATGATGCCCGGAAGCATGCAGATGATGAAGAAAAGGGCGAAAATGACCAGAAGGATCACCATGAGAATGATGATTCCCGGCCTGATTCCATGTATGGGTCTGAGATGTACCGGCTCCACCTCCGGCAGCTCTGTCTTTTTTCTCATAAGGCTAAAATAAGCTTACTCATCCGCTATTGTCAACTTTACCCGGCATGATTACGATTATGCCATGGACAGGTTTCTAACATTCCTTGAGAAGAGAGCCGAGGCTTATCTGACCAAGAAGAAGAGGATAAGGGAGTACAACAGGACAAAGCCCCATACGGTGCTTGGTGAGATATGGAGCTGGGTCGATGCGCTGATCTTCGCGATATTCTGGGTCATCATCATCAATCAGTATCTGTTCCAGCTCTTTGTCATCCCGTCACCTTCGATGGTCCATACGCTCGAGGTGGGAGACCGTGTCATCGTAAACAAGGACAGCTACGGTGTCGAGCTCTATCCAGCAGGCAGCAAGGTCTTCACTGATGACAGAAGGGTACAGCGCGACGAGATCATAACATTCTACAATCCTGAGTATGATTCAAGGGGACCTGTCTTCGATGTCCTTTCCCAGGTCATCTACATGGGTACGCTCACCCTTGTGAACATAGACAAGAATCCTGATGGAACTCCGGCAGAGAGGCTTTATGTCAAACGTGCGGCCGCGATGGGTGGAGACAGGGTGATCTTCGAGGACGGCAATCTCTACATGGAGGTTGCAGGTACAGCAGGTTATGTTCCTGAAAACGAGTTCAGGTCATCCACAGGTCTCTCATCAGGCCCGCACCGCTCCGTTGATCCTGAATACTATCCCGGACTCAAGGCCGCTGCGGAGATGACAGCTTATTATGAGGAGGGGTATGAGGCATTCCTTCCCAGAGAGATCATAAACACATACCGCGAGATAGAAGGAACGGAGTACAACTACATCTTCGACCGCTATGCGTTCGAGAAGGCGAGGACAAGGACACTCTCCTCGTTTGCTCCTTCTGATATGTCCCTCCGCTCTGACGCCGCGGTCTATCAGAACGGTATCTATATTCCCTCGGGCTATGTGCTTCCGCTCGGTGACAACCGCGACAACTCCCGTGACGGACGCTACTTCGGCCCTGTACCTGAGTCGAGGATAAACGGACGTGTCGTCGGACGTTTCTGGCCAATCGGAAGAATCTCATCATTGACTGACAATGAGTAGGATCGAAGGACTGGCTGCCGACAGGCCGCTCTCACTGTACATACACATTCCGTTCTGCAGGAGAAAGTGCGACTACTGCGCTTTTTACTCAGTTCCTGAGTGCTCTGTCGGGAAAGATGTTCCCGGTCTCTTCACGGATATCACGGAGAGGAAGATAGAGGAGCTTGTGGACGAGTACGGAAAGCCGTTTCACACCATCTTCATCGGGGGTGGCAATCCAGGTGTGCTCGGAGCGGAAAGGATAACAAGGCTTCTGAAAGCTGCGACAAAGTATGGAAGACCACTTGAGTGCACATCTGAGATAAACCCTGAAGACCTTACTGAGGAGTACCTCTCTATCGGTCTCATCGACAGGATCTCTGTCGGAATACAGTCAATGGATGGTGCTGTGCTTAAAACTCTGGGACGCAATGCGGATGTCAGGGATAACACAAGGGCTCTTGAGATGCTTTCCGCATCCGGGAAGAGGTTCAACGCTGACATCATAACGGCAGTTCCGGGAGAGAGCGTCAGTACAGCTCTTGAGGACATACGCACTGTCTCATCGTACGGAGCCGGCCATATCTCATACTACTGCCTGACATTCGAGGAGGGGACTCCACTTGTCGGAAGGCTCTCTCCTGTTGAGGAGGATCTTGAGATCGAATTCCTCAGGAAGGGATGGAAGGAGCTCTCATCGCTCAGTTACAGGCATTATGAGGTCTCCAATTTCGCGAAGGCCGGGGAGGAGTGCCTTCACAATACAGTCTACTGGGAGCTTGGACAGTATATTGGCATAGGACCAGGTGCGGAGAGCTCGATCGGATGGGAAAGGGCCGTCTCGCTCCGTGAGCCTGAGGATATACACTCCTATATCCAGGGCCTTCCCGGAACAGGAACAAGGCTTACAGAGTCTGAGACTGAGGAGGAGTTCCTGATGACGGCCCTCAGGACGGAGAAGGGAATTGACAAGAACATATACAGATCACGATTCGGTTCAGATTTCGATGACCGCTACAGCGCTCCTCTATCATCACTTGATCCGGGACTGTACAGGAATACACAGGACTCGTTCTCACTGACTGAGGACGGATTCATGCTCCTTGATACTGTCATACTCACCCTTGCCGGTATTCTGTGATAGGATTTGATCATGAAGAGAGTCTTTCTTGTATCTGTCATCATCCTCCTGTCGTTCTCGCTTTCCGCACATAATCCATATGCGGCGGCAGGATACCCGGTGCGTCCATATCTTCCTGAACCTGTACATCACAGGGATCCTCACCATGACTATAATGGAGAGGTCACGGTTCTTGCAGCCGCTTTGGATGTACCTGAGAGGAATGCCGATGCGATACTCAGCCTTCTTCATCATGTGAGAATGTCCTCAGAGCGGAGGGGAAGGGCATGGGACGAGATGAGAGCCGTCATCAGGACCCTTGAGGAGATATACACGATGAGGGATCCCCGTGGAGCTGAGGACAGGGCTCTGAGGGAATTTTCCCAGGTGATGGACACAGCTCTGAGAAGGGGAGATATCACATGGAGTGAGCTTGAGAGGGCTGAGAAGCGGTATTTTCCCGAGCTGATCCGTGCTCTTGCAGAACTGTAGGAGCTCTGCCGTCATCTACCTATTATTGACAGCATTTTTCCCATTGTGGTATGTTGCTGAGGTAATCAATCAGACTTAGAAAGCAGAAAACAGAGGTGAAGATATGTCTGGCCATAGCAAATGGGCAACTATAAAGCACAAGAAAGGTATTGCTGACGCAAAGCGCGGGCAGAAGTTCACGAAGCTGATCAAGGAGATCACAGTAGCGGCAAAGGATGGAGCCGATCCGGATTCCAACGCACGTCTCAGGACTGCTATCCTCAAGGCAAAGGCAGAGAACATGCCTAAGGATAACATCGACAGAGCTATCAAGAAGGGAAGCGGAGAGCTCGGAAACGCTACATTCTATGAGCTTACATATGAGGGCTATGCACCAGGCGGAGTCGCCATCATCATCGATACTCTCACAGACAACAAGAACAGGACGGCTGCTGATGTCAGATCGACACTCACAAAGCTCGGTGGTTCACTTGGAGCAACAGGCTGCGTGAGCTACATGTTCCAGACGAAGGGTGTCATCACATATGATGCTGAGAAGTACACGGAGGATCAGGTTCTCGAGGCAGCTCTTGAGAACGGTGCCGACGATGTAACGAATGAGGACGGAGTGATCGAGGTCACGACAAGCGCCGGTGATTTCGCTCAGGTTCTCGAGGCAATGCAGAAGGCCGGTTTCGAGCAGGACAGCGCTGATGTGCAGCGTGTTGCTGACCAGACTGTCACGCTTGACAACGAGAAGGCAAACAAGGTTCTCAAGATAGTAAGCAGACTCGAGGATCTCGATGATGTCCAGCAGGTCTCAACGAACCTTGAACTCCCTGAGGATTTCCAGGAAGAAGAGTGATAGTACTCGGAGTTGATCCGGGACTTGCAGATACAGGCTGGGGTGTTGTCGAGTTTGACGGACAGCATTACCGGCCTGTTTCTTTCGGAACAGTCAAGACAAGTTCCTCGGAAAGCCAGCAGAAACGAATATACACGATAGCGGAGGACCTCGGGACGATCGCCATGAAGTACTCCGCTGATGTCGTCTCGATGGAGGATATCTTCTTCACGAAGAACATCACATCGGCAATTCCGGTTGCAAAGGTCATCGGGGCGGCGATCTACAAATTCTCGACGATGTCCCTTCCTGTGCATCTCTATTCGCCGCTTGATGTGAAGATGGCTGTCACAGGCATGGGCAGGGCAGAGAAGATTCAGGTGCAGGAGATGGTCAAGGTCCTTCTCCATCTCAAGGAGATACCACGTCCGGATCATGCAGCGGACGCCCTCGCAGACTGCATATGCTATTGCACCCATAACGCACTCAAGGTTACAATCCGGTCATGATCAACGCCATTACAGGGAGGATCACGAAGATCGCTCCTGATTACGCATATGTGCTCACTGCATCGGGAATCGAGTACAGAGTGG
>CALXON010000092.1 GCA_944389985.1 uncultured Spirochaetaceae bacterium
ACCTGAGAAAGATACAGCCAAGACTTGCAGCGGAGCTTGAGAGGGTCTCAGGAGAGGGACTGCTGCCCCAGTCCCTGCTGTTCTCGGGAGTTCCCGGATCGGGAAGACTCACGGCAGCCCTTGATCTTGCGTTCTTCCTCACAGGTGATGATGAGAACACACTCTCGTCAGAGCATGTCATGTATTTCGCATCCCGTCCGTTCCGCCCAGAGCTGAGAGCCGCCACAAAGCTGTTCCTGAGTCAGAGAACGAGGTTCTCACGCATATTCTTCATCAGGACTGTAAGAAGGATACTTCTCCAGTACCACAGCTCAATAGCATCTCTTCACAGGGAGAGCGCCGGCGTCAGAGCGGGAAATGACAGGATGGAGGGGGACAGGACAGTCTTCTCAGCAGCATCTGCTCTCGATGAGCTTATCCTCTCTGCAGAGGAGGACAGGGACTACAGCGAGGAGGAGATAAAAAGCGTCACGGAAAGTGTATCAACGCTTCTCACGGATCCTGTTCTCTCTGTAGGCCGGAAGACACAGGGTGCGACAATTGATGAGATCAGGGCGGTCCAGGACTGGCTGATGGAGGGAATTGACGAGAAGGTCGTCATTTTCGAGAACGCTGAGGACTATACCGAGGGAGCCAAGAACAGCCTTCTGAAGCTTCTGGAAGAACCGCCGGAGCATACCCATCTGATTCTCCTTTCAGCCCGTCCTGGAAGACTTCTCGAGACGATACTCTCGAGGGTGAGGAAGTTCACGTTTCCTGAACTTACAGGGGAGGGAGTGAGCTCATTCATAATGGACAATTTCCATATCAGCGGGACATTCACGTCATTTGATGACTTCTTCTTCAGGGAGGGGGCAGATGATGGCGAGAGGGAGGCCATGGACGGTTTTGTTGATATGTACTCGTCTGCCCTGATTTCCGGAAAGGTCATCAGAGGGGAGGATGAGGAGAGTCTTTTCACCGGACTTGAGCGCATTGACGGCTTCAGATACTTCAGGGAGAGCGTTATAGCGAAGGTGATGAAGGCTCTTGAGGATGGGACGATCACTCCCGGCCGGGCATCACTTCTCTGGAAAGCCCTTTCCTCCAACCTCGATCTTGCCGATACTTATAATATGAGCATAAGACATGCGCTGGACCTTGCGCTAAGGGAGGCACGGAGTGTCAGATAAGCTTCTCAGAAAGGTTCTGGATGATTTCAAGGCGGTGCCCGAAAGTGAGATACGGAGACTGATCACGGAGACACTTGATGAGAACAGTGAGCTCCGGGGGGTGTTCGACTCACTTCCGGAGGGACATATTCTCGTATCGGGAGATCACAAGATTCTCCTTGCCTCAAAGTCTGTCGCCATGCTCCTTCCATCGGATAGAAGGGGCCGCATCAGAGAGGGAAGAAGCATAGATGAAGCCATCATAGACAGGGATGCCAAGGCCTTTCTAATGGCTGTTTTCTCAGGAAAGGAGAAGCCAGATCCTAGAGATTTCGCATTCCAGCATGGTGATGAGACCCGGATTGTTAGGGTGTCATTCAGGACGATACCGGTTGATGACTCCTCACTTACAGACATAGTCATCCGCGATATCACGGAGGAGATACGGAAGGAGACCAAGCTCAGGCGCTCGGAGTCTCTTGCATCGATGACTACGATGGCTGCGGGAATTGCCCATGAGATCAAGAATCCCCTGGCTGCGATGAAGATACATCTCCAGCTTCTCAGGAAGGCTTTCAGGAACAAGGGAAGTCTAAATGAGGAAGGGGCTGAACGCTATCTCTCGGTTCTCGATGACGAGATAGATCATCTCAACTCGATAGCCGTTGATTTCCTTTTCGCTATCCGTCCGATGGACATCGAGCTGATCCTCGGATCGCTTAACGATGTCATTGACGATCTTGTCGTATTCCTTCTACCTGAGGCTGAGGAGAAGGGCATAGAGGTCCGGACCGATCTTGAGAAGTTCCTTCCGAGAGTCGAGCTCGATCCGAGGTACATGAGACAGAGTCTCTTGAACATAGTGGAGAATGCGTTCTCCGCAATGCCGGGAGGCGGCACTCTCTCGATATCCACAAAGCTCACAGGTGACTATGTCACGCTGACAATCCGCGATACAGGCACAGGAATCGATCCCGAGCATCTTGAGAAGATCTTCGAGCCCTATTTCACGACAAAGGCATCAGGAACAGGTCTGGGGCTTACTGTCGTCTACAAGGTCATCAAGGAACACAAAGGCGATATCTTCGTCTCATCGGAGCCGGGGAAGGGTACGCTCTTCACGATAAAGCTGCCTGTGCCGCAGAGTCAGAGGAAAGCGCTTGAGGACAAGGAGGACGGAAATGCCTGTACTGTTGATCGCTGATGATGAGAAGAACATAAGATCAGGACTTGATCTCGCATTCACGGATGAAGGATACACTGTCATAACCGCAGCTGACGGCAAAGAGGCATGGGACAAGCTCCAGAAGAACTATGTCGATCTTGTCATCACCGACCTCAGGATGCCGGGAATGGACGGCTATGAGCTTCTGAAGAGGATCTCCTCTTCGTATCCGACGCTTCCTGTCATCGTCCTCACAGGACACGGAACGATCGAGACTGCTGTTGAGACGATGAGGGACGGTGCTGTCGACTTCTTCACCAAGCCTGTCGATATAGACAAGCTCATACTCGTCGTCAAGAAGACTGTCGCAGCATCATCACTTGCCGAGCAGAACAGGAAGCTCTCTGAAGAGATAGAGAAACTCAGGAAGCAGCAGGGCTACGGGAAGATCATAGGAAAATCAGGGAAGATATCCGGACTGATGAATACTGTGGCCCAGGTCGCACCGACAAAGGCGACGGTCCTCATCACAGGTGAGTCCGGAACGGGCAAGGAGCTTGTGGCCGATGCACTCCAGGCCCTTTCCACACGTTCCTCCAAGCCCTTCATAAAGGTGCACTGCGCCTCGCTTTCGCAGTCACTTCTCGAGGATGAGCTCTTCGGGCATGAGAAGGGCGCCTTCACAGGAGCTGTCGCCCAGAAGAAGGGCAGGTTCGAGCTTGCTGACGGCGGAACGCTCTTTCTCGATGAGATCGGCGAGATAGATGCCGCGACCCAGGTCAAGCTTCTCCGCGTGCTTCAGGAAAGGGAGTTCGAGAGAGTCGGAGGAGAGAAGACGATAACGGTCGATGTCCGCGTGATCTGTGCCACGAACCGTGATCTCTACAGCGAGGTGCAGAAGGGCAACTTCAGGGAGGATCTCTATTACAGGCTGAATGTCGTACATATCGAGGTACCGCCTCTCAGGGAGCGCAAGGAGGACATAGACCTTCTTGCGATGTCCTTCCTTAGCACGTTCAACAGCGAGGACGGAAGGAAGATAGAGGGCTTCACACCTGCAGCGAGGAAGGCCATGTTCTCATACTCATGGCCTGGCAATGTCAGGGAGCTCAGGAATGCCATTGAGTCTGCTGTTGTGCTGACACGCTCATCACTGATCGATGTCGATGATCTCCCGCCTCAGGTCAGGGAGATGAAGGGAGACAGCTCTGTCACGTTCACGCTTCCCGTGACGATGGATGAGGCTGAGAAGACTCTGATACTTGAGACCATCTCCTTCTGCAAGGGTAACAAGACAAAGGCTGCAGATCTTCTGGGAATCGGACGTAAGACACTTCACAGAAAGCTCGCCTCATACACAGGGAGTGATGAGGAATGATTGACATGTCCGAGGTCTTCGCTCATGGAGGCCTTCTTGACTCCGCACTTCCATCATACTCATACCGTGAGGGACAGTATGACATGGCAGAGCTTGTCACCCGTGCGTTCAGTGAGGAGAAGCATGCCGTCATAGAAGCCGGAACAGGTACCGGCAAGAGCTTTGCATACCTTGCACCTGTCATGGCGATGGCAGGGGAAGACAGGTCAAGACGATTTGTGATCGCCACAAGCACGATACCTCTTGAGAAGCAGCTCTACGAGAAGGATATTCCATTTCTGAAGGAAGCTCTCTCATCAGATGTGGAGACAGCGGTCCTCTATGGCCGTGCGAACTATCTCTGCATGAGGAAATACAGGGAGGTGAAGGATGGCGGAGGAAAGGATATTGGGGTGTCTGCATTCGACGAGTGGGTCTCAAACACCGAGACAGGTGCCCGTGCCGACATCTCCGATCCCGAGGTCGCAAGACTCTTTCCTCCTCTTGCCTCTGATGACAAGGACTGCCCGTCATTCCGCTGTCCTTTCTATCAGGAGTGCTTCTTCTACAACGCAAGGAGGAAGACCGAGAAGGCTGACATCATCGTGACGAACCATCACATAATGCTTTATGATGCGAAGTACAGGGCGGAGACAGACAAGGACTATGATGATGACGGAGTGCTTCCTCCGTATCAGTATGCTGTGATTGACGAGGCCCATCACATAGAGAAAGAGGCCACGGAGATCTTCTCAGAGGCCTTCTCATCCCGTCTTGTATCAAGATACCTCGACTATATGACAAGAAAGGAGAGGCGTTTCGGCTCCTCCTCGATACTTGACTTCCTCTCAACAGAGGAAAAGGTGAGGGGAAGAGGCAAGGAGATTGCCGGAAACATCGCACACATAAGAACCCTTCTCATGAAGTTTGACACATCACTGGACGAGATCATGAGTCTGTACAGACCGGATGAAGGTGAGGTTCTCTTCACTCCGGAGTTCTACAGCAGGTTCGGAGAGAGGATAAGGGATTTCGAATGGCTCGGAGAGGAGCTGAGGAAGATAGAGCAGAGTGTCTATGACGGATACAGTGAGAATCCTGCAGAGAGCAATGTGACGTATCTTGAGCTCCTGATGCGCTATGCATCAACGCTCTCCGCATTCGGCAGTACCCTCACATCATGGATGCGTTTCTCGGACTGGGATGGAAAGATTCCATATGCTGTGAGGTATCAGGAAGGGCGGTATGAGCTGAGGATAGCTCCGATGAACACAGGTCCGCTCCTGTCATCGATGTTCCTGTCAAAGCTGAAATCAGTGATCTACTCATCCGCGACACTCTCTGTGAACGGCAGTTTCTCGTATTTCGCTGCAAGATCAGGGCTCATGGAGGAGAAGGAGAGGGTGCTTTCCGGTATCTTCCCGTCTCCGTTCGAGTACAGGAAGAATCTGATGCTTCTCCTTCCACAGAACGGAGTGGCTTTCCATAAGGATAAAGGACCTGAGTACGCGGGGTATGTCGCGGAGGCTGTGTATGAGGCGATAAACGCATCGGGGGGAGGTGCACTCGTGCTCTTCACATCAAGGGAGATGATGAACGCCGTTTACGCCCGTGTCCACGACAGGCTTGATGACGTGATGAAGCAGGATGATGCCGCGCTCCGTTCGTCCCTCCTTTCCGCTTTCTGCTCACGTCGTGACAGCTCACTGTTCGCACTCTCCTCATTCTGGGAGGGAATAGATGCACCGGGTGATACTCTGCGCCTTGTCATCATCGTGAAGCTTCCGTTCTCAGTGCCCACAGCCCCGATAGAGGCTGCGAGATCGATGAACATAGAGAAGCGCGGCGGACGGGTTTTCTTCGAGATGTCGCTTCCGGAGGCGACGCTGAAGCTCAAGCAGGGACTTGGCAGACTGATAAGGAGCGAGGAGGACAGGGGAGTTGTCCTGATTCTCGATAATAGGATACTATCCCATGGATACGGGAGGATAATGCTCAATTCCTTCCCTGAGTGCTATATACCGGAGGATGTGTCCACTGGTAACATAGCATCGAAGATAGAGAACTTCCTGTACTGAGGCGCGCTTTGGAAAGAGAGAAGACTAGACGGAGAATGAAACTTGGACTGGTGCTGCTGATCCTTTCAGCATGTCCTGCCATATGCTATGTCCTGCTGCCGCTCTCCGCATCTGACAGATCACTTCTCGCGCTAGATCTTCAGCCCGGGTATCTTACGGTTCCCGGCATAGTGATCTTCATGCTTTCTGCATTCATGCTCTCGAAAGGTCCTGAGAGAGAGTTCTCATGGCGGACGAAGTTCATGTCGTTATCATTCATTGCGATGACATGCTACTACATCGTCTGGGTATTCTTCGCGATGGGTCGGACGGGGCTTCCGACAGTCATCCAGATATTCCTCTATCCGGCTCTTTCGCTTCTATTTGCCGCGATTGACAGGAGAAGCATCTTCTCCATCGTCTTCTCGGTACTCTCTGCTGTTCTTCTTCTCACATCTGTCATGATATGAGAAATCCCCTCCGGAGAGGGGATCATCGGAATCGTCAGGAATCACTCGACGATCGCGAGGATATCTGAATAGCTGAGGATAAGATAGTCCTCTCCATTGTCCTTGATCTGTGTTCCTGCATACTTGTCATGCACGATCTGCTGTCCGGCCTTGACCTTGATAGTCTCGTCATCTCCTGTTGCGATGACTGTTGCGATCTGTGTCTTCTCCTGAGCAGTCTGCGGAATGTAGATTCCTGAAGCTGTCTTCTCCTCGGTCTCCTTAGCCTTTACAAGAACTCTGTCACCAAGCGGTATGATCTTCATTTTCTCACCTCTGAATGTTAGTTGTTGAATCCTATAGGATCACTAATGGAATATACTTATCATTCGTAAGAACGGCAAGTGCGGAAAGACTACATATTTTCTACACATTCCTCTTAACTTTTCAGGAATCTTTATTATATTCAGTCTGTGGTGAACGTATGAACGGACTGAGTGTTGTCTATATCAAACGTGGAAATGCGGAAGCGAAGGCCAGGAAATACAGGGAGGCCTTCGAGGATTACGCATCATCCCTTCTTTCGCGTATTTCCGGAGATATCGACATGACACTGGAGTTCGTCGCATTCTACCGCTACCAGCTCCTGTCCTACCTCAGGGCGAAGCCTGTATTCACGCTCTCCCTTCCTGAGGGAGACATGATCACCGATCTGATAGTAGATTCCTATAAGTCATTTCTGGAGGCTGTCGATTCATCCCCGTTCAACATCACGGGAGAGGGGAGGAAGCACCTTCTGGAATCTGTGAAGATCGTATTTCCGTGGCAGAATGACACTCTCGAGCTGACCGACAGTCTCTGAGTGTCTAAATGACACGCTTTTTCACTGCTTTCATCAGGTAAGGTCATTATGACACTTTCTCCTTCACAGGTACACAATTCATATTTCAATCTAACTGTTTATTCAATAATGAATTAGATTAATTGGCACGTTTCCTGCAAATGATTTGTGTGAGAAATCTCACAGGAGGCAACGCCATGGAAGCAAGAAATACAGAGATGATGGAAAACGACAACGAGGTTCTTTCCGTATATCTCAGAGAAATAAACAGGATCCCCCTTCTTTCATATGATGAGGAGTATGAGCTTGCTCTCAGGGCAAAGGCCGGAGACAAGGAAGCAAGGGACAGGATCATAAGGTCCAACCTCAGATTTGTCGTATCGGTCGCGAAGAAGTTCCGCGGCAACGGTCTTCCTCTTTCCGATCTTATCGATGAGGGGAATATCGGGCTGATAACAGCTCTTGATAAATTCGAGCCGGAGAAGGGCTATCACTTCATATCATACGCGGTCTGGTGGATCAGGCAGTCGATCATGAAGGCCATCTCGGAGAAATCCAGGGCAGTGCGTCTTCCTCTGAACAGGACGAACGAGCTCATGCAGATCCAGAAGGCACAGAAGAGCCTGATGCATGAGATGGAGAAGACAGAGCCTACTGCTGAGGAGATCGCCTCAATCACAGGTCTTGATGAGAAGCTTGTAAGTGATCTTCTCTCGATCAGCCAGGATATGGTCTCATTCGACAGCCCTGTCAGGAAGGATGATGAGAGTGATTCCACATTCGGTGATTTCATAGAAGATGAGTCTGACGGCCCTGAGTCCCAGGTGATGGACAGCTCACTGAAGGAGGAGGTTACGGCACTTCTCTCAGTTCTCTCTGAGAAGGAGAGGAGCATCATCACAATGAGGTTCGGACTTGACGGTTCGAAGCCGAAATCCCTCAAGGAGATCGGAGAGGGTTACGGACTTACAAAGGAGAGGATCAGACAGATAGAGAAGAGAGCTCTCGAGAAGCTGAGGACAGCTTCAGAGAAGAAGGATCTCAGGGCTTTCAGCGTAGCCTGATCACCTTCCCGTATCTTTCGCGTGTTTCTTTATCGCGTCGAACGACTCAGCGGAGATCACATGCTCAATGCGGCAGGCATCTTCCTGAGCCGTTTTCTTGTCCACACCGAGTCTTACAAGATACTCAGTCAGGAGCTGGTGGCGCTCATATATGGTCTCGGCTATCTCCTTTCCGGGTTCAAGGAGTCTCACAGAGCCTGTTGCCGGATTGACCGTTATGTATCCGTTCTCGCTCAGTGTCTTCATGGCCCTGCTGACGCTCGGCTTGGAGAAACCCATCTCCTGAGCTATGTCTATTGCCCTGACTATCTCGAGTTTCCCGGACAGCCTAAGTATTGTTTCCAGATACATTTCACCAGACTCATGGAGTGTCATCGCCACCTACCTTCCGTACATATTATAGCTGAATATATTGCCTAAAACTTCATAAAATTGGAACAATGTTTCATTTTATTTAGTTAATTTGCTGTATATTCTGAAGTTATAAAAATAATATTATCGTATTTGGTTGACCAAGAAAAGCTGGCGGATTAACATTGCCCTGTTAAACGAAATGTAAACCAAACCAATTAGGAAGTGCAGAAAATGGCAGAAAAGAAAAAGTATGTTTATTTCTTTGGTGACGGGAAAGCAGAGGGAACGGCTGACATGAAGAGCCTTCTCGGCGGAAAGGGTGCCAATCTTGCTGATATGACATCCATCGGACTTCCGGTTCCTCCCGGATTCACCATAACTACAGAAGCATGCGCCTACTGGGACAAGCACAACGCATACCCGGAGGGAATGAAGGAGGAGGTTCTCGAGAACCTCAAGAAGCTTGAGAAGATGATGGGCGCGAAGCTCGGAGACAAGGAGAATCCTCTTCTTGTGTCTGTCCGCTCAGGTGCGGCCCAGTCAATGCCGGGCATGATGGATACAGTTCTCAACCTCGGACTCAACCCCGATTCCCTTCAGGCTCTTATAAAGAAGACTGGAAATGAGAGATTCGCATGGGACAGCTACCGCCGCTTCATCCAGATGTTCGGTGATGTCGTAATGGGAGTTCCTCACGAGAAGTTCGAGTACGCTCTTCAGGCTGTAAAGGATGAGAACGGAAAGCACTTTGACACAGAGCTCGATGTCGACAACCTCAAGGATGTCATCAGACGCTACATGATCATCTACAAGAAGGGCACAGGCGAGGATTTTCCGACAGACCCGGAGTACCAGCTCTTCAAGACGATCGATGCCGTATTCAGATCATGGAACAATGACAGAGCCATCAAGTACAGGCTCATGAATGATATCCGCGGTCTACTCGGAACGGCTGTCAATGTACAGTCAATGGTGTTCGGAAACATGGGTGAGACATCCGGTACAGGAGTCGCATTCACACGCGATCCGTCCTCCGGAGAGAACAAGTTCTACGGCGAGTATCTCATGAACGCACAGGGCGAGGATGTCGTAGCAGGTATCAGGACACCTCAGAAGATAGACACACTTCTCAAGGTCAATCCCGGTGTGTATGACCAGCTCTGCAAGATCCGTGAGACACTTGAGAAGCACTATCATGACATGCAGGACATCGAGTTCACGATCCAGGAAGGCAAGCTCTACATGCTCCAGACCAGAAACGGAAAGAGAACGATCTTCGCATGGCTCAGGAGCCAGGTAGAGATGGTGGAGGAGGGGCTCATCGACAAGAAGACCGCTGTCTCCCGCGTTCCCGCATCTGAGTTCAACAAGCTCTTCGCTCCGATTCTCGACACGAACTACATCAGGGAGCTTTCCCTCAAGGAGGCTACACACGGCCTCAACGCATCCCCGGGCGGTGCATGTGGTGAGATCTACTTCACAGCAAAGGACGCAGAGGAAGCTGCGGCGATGGGTAAGGATGTCCTTCTCGTCAGAACAGAGACATCTCCTGAGGATATCGGAGGAATGGCGGTATCGAAGGGTATCGTCACATGCCGCGGCGGTATGACAAGCCATGCTGCTGTTGTCGCAAGAGGTATGGGTTGCCCCTGTGTCTCAGGCTGCGGAGAGATCCATGTCGATGAGATCAAGAAGACTCTTGAGATCAACGGTCAGAAGCTTTCTGAGGGTGACTATATGTCAATCGACGGTTTCACTGGTGCTGTCTATGCACAGAAGATTCCTGTAAAGCCGTCTGAGATCATGCAGGTTCTTGAGGGCAGCATGTCTGAGACTGAGTCTGTCCTCTACCAGAACTACTCCAAGTTCATGGGATATGTGAATGAGCTCAAGACAATGTCCGTCAGGACGAATGCCGATACACCTGCTGACGCACATCACGCGGTACAGCTCGGAGCTGAGGGTGTAGGACTCTGCCGCACGGAGCACATGTTCTTCGGTGGAAAGAGAATCATCTCTATGAGGAAGATGATCCTTGCCGACACATACGGTGAGAGACAGATCGCGCTTTCAGAGCTTCTCCCGATGCAGAGAGAGGATTTCATCGGAATCTTCCGCGAGCTCAAGGGACTTCCTGTGACGATCCGTCTTCTTGACCCGCCACTTCACGAGTTCCTCCCGAACGACCATACATCCCGCCATGAGATGGCTCTCCAGCTTGGAACGACTGTCGAGACGATCTCGAAGAAGATCAACGCGCTTCAGGAGTTCAATCCCATGCTCGGTTTCCGCGGATGCCGTCTCGCAATAGTCTATCCTGAGATTCTCGAGATGCAGGTCAGGGCTATAATCGAGGCTGCGATCACAGTCAAGAGACAGGGAGTGTCCGTGCATCCTGAGATCATGATTCCTCTTGTCGGAATCTACAAGGAGTTCCAGTTCTGCCGTGAGCATGCCGAGAAGGTCATCGCGAAGGTGTTCGAGGAGCAGGGACTCAAGGTAGAGTACAAGATCGGAACGATGGTCGAGGTGCCCCGCGCCGCGATCACTGCAGATGAGATCGCAAAGGATGCTGAGTTCTTCTCGTTCGGTACAAACGACCTCACACAGATGACATGCGGATTCTCACGCGATGACGCAGCATCATTCCTCTCACACTACGTCAACGATCCTGACAAGCAGTTCTATGCATACGATCCGTTCCAGACAATCGATTTCGACGGAGTCGGAAAGCTCATCAAGATGGCTGTCGGACTTGGACGTGGTGTAAGACCTGAGATGAAAATGGGTATCTGCGGAGAGCATGGCGGTGATCCGAAATCCATCGCTTTCTGTCAGGCTGTCGGTCTGAACTATGTATCATGTTCACCGTTCAGAGTGCCTATCGCACGTCTTGCAGCGGCACAGGCAGCGATCGCTCAGGAAAAATAAGCGGTAAGCCGCATTTCATTACCGGGGACTGTCAGAGATGTCAGTCCTCTTTTTCTTTACTGATCTGGGAGAGAGATTCCCAGCAAGGTCACATGTATTTCGATTGCAGATACATGAGAATCCGCAATTGAATACATTGATCATCCACTTTTATAACTTATGTTCTGGTAAAGAATAACTGTTCCATAAAACAGCATGATTATGTTTGATTTTTATTAGTAATCGAACAAATTATATCCAATATGTTAGATAACTTGCCATTATGCTGTTTCTGTGTTTATATAATATTGTCTGTGGAAAGGATTGTATGAAACGACTGAATACTCATTTTCTGATATTACTGTCAGTTCTTCTGCTTTTCTCCTGTGAACCTGTGACAAGAACCGTCCTCACATCAGATCCCGTAGCGGAGAATGCATCGACAACAGCATCTGTAAGCACTGTCAGCGGCAATGCGAAGAAGCTTTCTGTAAGATTCGCCCTTGTTCCGAATGCGACGGAGTATCAGGTGGTGGCGAGGGAAGCGGCGTCATCTGATGGTTCAAGACTCGGGCTGGAGGATTCCGTGAAGAGTGTATCAAGCGCGGATTTCTCAGGCTCGTCATATAATGTGACTCTCGAGAGCCTTGTTCCGGGTGGTTCCTATGATATCTCCGTAGAGGCCCGGAACAGTGCCAATGTCGACTGGGTGAAGGTCTACAGAACAGCCTGGACGATGGCGGATGCTGCTCCTCAGGAGAATGAGAGCCCGACATACAGTATCGCACCGAATGTCTCGAAGACGAAGCTGACCGTCACTCTCAATACCGCAGTTGGCTACAAGTATCTTGTGACTCTCAGCTCTGATACAGCAGCAAGATCAAGAGCTGCTGGTACTGTATCAGGAGACATCATCACAGGAACAGGAGGCCCGAGGGAACAGTCATTCAGTGTGGATTCAAAATCCACATATACTGTGAACATAGCTTATGCTTACATCACCGCCAGTGATGAGAGCCTGAAGAGCGGAAGCTCTGCATCGACAGCTGCTGAGGAGCAGAGTGTCGATATGAGCATGTATGACAGCGATCTGAAGATCAGCTATGACGATGAGTCTTCGGAATTCAAGGTAACAGGTCTTCCTGAGAACACGTCCTCTCTCGTGATAGTCTCATCAGACGGCGAGCTCTCAAGCGCATCAGTTCCTGTGGCAAATGAAAGTACGGTAACCGTGAAGGCATCAAGCTTCCTCGACGGACTTGATCATGGCTACTTCACTGTAAACGCTATCCTTGATGATGCATCTATCAGGATCTCCACGACTTCTGTATGGTGCTTTGTGTCTCCTGTCATAGATGAATCCTCAGAGGCTCTCTGGCAGACGTACAATGCATCGTGGAATGTGTCCCCGTCGATAGAGGCATCCTATGATGTGAAGATCATGGAAGACAGCTCAGATGTGAACAAGATCCCTTCAGATCCTGACAGGAAGATAGAGTGGGAGGCATCCTCCTCCGGGCTTTCAGTCACAGGACTGAGTAGCAACACAAGCTATATCGCAAAGGTCTCAGTCAGAACAACTGACAACTTCACCTGCACATTCGACATTCCTTTCAGGACGAAGAGTTTTGCAGGTACATACACATGGAAGAATAATTCCTATTCAGGAAGCTTCAGTGGCCCTGAGAATTTCTCAGTGATAGTTGAGGCTGGCTCAGATAGCGGTCAGTTTCCTTATACTGTAAAGGTTGCCCCTTCTGATTCTGATTATGTGGATACAGAACATAGAATCATGCCTATGATCGATTCTACGGAAGATCCTAGTACGATAACATATACCACTACAGAAGGAAACTACATCACGGAGAACAAGGCCTATGCCTGGAATTATGGGAAATGGGCTCTG